>VGIQ01000085.1 GCA_016867835.1 Calditrichota bacterium
TAATATACTTTCTCCATTCGCGTCAAACAACCCACCCAACGGATAACAACCGCTGAGCGAAACTTTACATTTCGCGGATCCTCCGCATCACCTCCTCAGCAAGCCGCTGATAACCTTCCTTGCCGTTTGAAGCGTCGATGCCCAGATCGGTAGCGCGAAAAGGCTCGCCGAATGCAACCGACAATCCGCGCCTAAACAACTGTGAGCCCAAACGGTGACTTTGCCGTATCCGCACCGGCACGATCGGTGCACCACTTTGGACCGCAAGTAGTCCAACCCCTAATTTGGGTGGATGAAGGTCTTCGTCGAGGAACCGTGTGCCTTCGGGGAAGATAATTATGCCTCCGCCTTGCTCGAGCCATTGCTCGAGCCGGATGAGTGCTTCGCGGTCAAATCCCCCCCGCCGCACCGGAATCGAATTGTAGTAACGCACAAACCGACCCAATAGCGGAAAGGTGAAGAGTTCCTTCTTGGCTGCATAGGCTATTTCACGCGGACAGGCGCTGCCAACGACGGGAGGATCGAACCAGGACTTATGGTTGGATGCGAGAATAAAAGGACCGGACATGGGAACTCGCTCAGCGCCGCGGACCTTCAGCCCGAACAGCGTCCGAAATATCGTCCCGATGAGGATCTGAGCCGCTCTATAAGCCGGGCGAGTGGCGGTCCGCGAAAGACCTCCTCTTGCGTCAGGGGCGGAGTGAAGAGGCATAGAGACGGCTGCCAAAGCGCTCCGAAGCGAGCCGCAGGATACAATCGACTTGATCCTCGAAAGTCATCTCGCTGTTGTCGATCAGTAAGGCATCAGATGCCTTGGCGAGCGGTGAATGTGGACGTTCGGCGTCACGTTTATCGCGCTCGGCGAGTTCCTTGGTAAGCGCGGTGAGGGCTTCCGAGTCGTGTTCGATGCCTAATTCACGACCGCGCCGGATGGCCCGGATTTCGGGCCTGGCCGTCATAAAGATCTTAAGCCCGGCCTTGGGCAGGACGACCGTCCCGATATCGCGGCCCTCCATCACCCCGAATCCCCGAGCCGCCCACCGCCGCTGCAGTGCCACCAGTTTGCCGCGCACGCCGGGAATCTCGCACACCGGCGAGACGACCCGGTTCACTACCGGGGACCGGATGTCGGTCGTAACATCTACGCCATCGACCCAGACCCGTATGCCTCCCGAGGTCTGGGCAAACGAGATCTCGGCTTTATCGACAGCCTTTTCAACCGCGGTTGATTGCGAAACTTCGACGCCGGCTTTGATCACCGCCCAAGCCGCGGCACGGTATAGCGCGCCGGTGTCAAGGTACGGCAGGCCGAGCCGCCAGGCTACCTGCCGGGCTGTCGATGACTTTCCGACGCCGGCCGGGCCGTCGATGGCAATGAGTGGCTTGGACATCGATTCCTCCGCTTCAGGAATATCGGAAACGACCCTATACCCGTATCACAAACAGCAGTCGGCAACTGCCGACCAATACCTCATCTCATCATAATCATCATGGATCATATATCAACGAGACCATGAACCGCTGGTTCAAATCACCTGATACCGGGCTGTTGCTGCTTCGGCTCGCCATCGCAGGTCTGCTCTTCGCCCACGGTCAAATGAAGTGGGGACTCTGGTCAATGCAGCCTTCAGAGCAACTTCCGACCGGTATGCTATACTTGTTGCGCTTCATAGGCATCGCCGAGCCGCTCGCAGCCCTGGCTTTAACCGCCGGCTATCTCACACGGCTCGCGTCATTCCTCCAGTCGCTCGTGATGCTCGGCGCGATCAACTTCAAGATCAACATTATGAAGGCTGCCTTCGTCGCCCAGGACACCACCGGATGGGAACTCGACCTCCTGGTGCTCGCTGGGCTGCTCTGCCTTCTCTTCACCGGACCGGGCAGGTTCTCACTCACTGAACGGCTTTCCGCCAGAAACTGACGGTCAGGACTTCATACGCCGGCCCTGCTCCTCTTCGATAAAGAGCCAGCCGACGATCTCGCCTTCATCCAGGGACCGGTCGAACCTCCAGAAGGCAGCGTCGCGCTCAGAATGAGATGACGAATCCCCGGCAGGAGTCAACGCGGCTTCTTGCTTCAGTTGTGTCAATCGGTGCTGCCAAAGAGACATGTTTGCTTCACGCAAATCGACCCACCCGCTGCGGGCCCAATTGTCGATGGCGTCATTGCTGATTTCGAAGGTTGTCCGGCGGGGATCGGCCGGCACCTTTACAAATGGCCCCTTGAGCAGCGACCTGCCGTCGGGCAATAGAATTGGTATGCCAATCGAGATGATCCGGCTGCGCAGGTCGTTGTGTTGATCCACCAGTCGGGCAGCAGCTTGCGACAGGTCTTCTGCCGACCAGGCTAATACCCCGTCGATACTGTGCGCGATGGTCTTCAAGATATGCGCTTCATATAGCAATTTCGAGAGGCGCGGCGGTCCGAGCATCTCAAACGCAACCGGATCGTCGGAGTGACTCATCAGCAGCGCCCGCATTTTCTCGATAGCGAGCGACCGCATCACGCCGGCGCGGTAAGTCGAACTTAGCACCGCACCATCGAGTGCCCCGACGATGTCATGCCCGCTGTTGCCGCCTTCGATCTCCCAGACGACGATTCGGGCGATCTCTTCAGGTGTGACGAACTCCATCTGGCCGGTCGTCGTGATCGCTGTGAATTCACCCGGCGAGAAGATGCCGTTTTCGCCGGTATCGATGAAGATGCCTTCGAGGTTCCGGCCCAGGGGAGCGCAGCCGGCCTTACTGGCGGTGTCGAAAACCCCTTCCAACCGGACATTCCCCTCGGGAGGGCAGTCATAGAGCGGGATGCTCTGCCCCGCTTTGCGAACCTCGCCGCGCTCGATCCGCTTCCAGGCAATAGCCGTAGCCGGCTTCACTTCCTTCACGTAGGGCGCGTCGGGCGTCCGGCCCATTAGGAATAGGAGCAACGACTGCGCCCCGGCAATGCAGTTCTTCGAAAGCAACACCCGCGATGGCCGGTCCTCAGAGTGAGTGTAGGGGATGTTGAGCCCCATTCCACCGGTGCCCGAGGTTCCAACCTTGATGTAATGCCGCGTCCCGGCATCCTTCATCGCCGAGTAGATGACTTGAATGTGACGAACGATCTGGGGTATGTAGAGCGTCGCTAACAATTTCTCGACCTCTACCGCAAAAGCCTCATCGGGAGTCTTGTCGTTACCCTTAAGTCCTTCCAGCAATCTTAAGCCGGTCGAATAGATGTCCTGATATGCGACCCCGGTCGCGGTGTTGACGCAGTCGATCACGATGTCGGGTCGGCGTCGGGCGATCAGGTCGTAGAGAAAGAAGGCTTGAAACGATGTCGTCCCGGTTCGCTCGAGAAAGTCTGCCGCGAGCGCCAGGCGACGCTCCCGGATGGCGAGCAGTTCTTCACGATTGAGGTCTTTGAACTCCGTGCGGACGAAGATATTGCCCCATTCTGGCGCGAGTATTGTCTCTCCCACGTAAGGCGCGAGATCGGCGACCGCCTCCTCAGCTTGCGCCCGGGTGAGCGACGCCACGGTGATGGAATGTGGCGATAGCGCAAGCAATTTGCGGCAAATGGCATGGCCTACCAGCCCCCATCCGCCCAAGACAAGAATGTTGCTGCCCTTGATGTCCATTGTTACCGGTCGGTCTGGTTATTCGGGGTTATTCGGTTCAATTAGCCCGCTTTCGGGCGAGAATAGTTCATTGGATAGCCCGGTCGAACGGTGTGCGGCGTCATCGACTTCTGTCGGACGGGGCAGGTCATCGAGCGAGTCGAGGCCAAAGTGCTTAAGAAAGTCCGCAGTTGTGCCATAAAGGAGCGGGCGACCTGCAGAACGGGCTCGCCCGGCGATGCGGACGAGATGTCGTTCCAGCAGCATCTTCAGCACCCCGCCGGTATCGACACCCCGCACCGCTTCGATGTCGGCGCGGGTTATAGGCTGACGATAGGCTATGAGCGAAAGTGTCTCGAGTGCGGCTTGAGACAATCTCACCCTTCCCGACCCGATTACCAGCCGCCGCACCCAACGACCATATTCAGGCAGTGTCGCAAACCGGAAGCCCCCGCCACCGCGTATGATCCGGAACGCCCTCGCCGATCCGGCATACTCGTCATTAAGTGCCCCAATAGCCGAAACTACCTCTTCCTCTGTCGGCCCGTCCAACACCTCGAGCAACCGCGCCGGTCCCACCGGCTCCGGAGAAGCAAAAACAAGGGCTTCGACGATCCGGATCTGCTCTTCGTTCACTCCCCGCGCTCCTTCCGCTTCGCCTCCTTCAAGATAAGCACGAGCGGCCCGAAAGCCTCTGCCTGTCGCACCGCTATACGTCCGAGTCTCAACAATTCGAGCATCGCCAGAAAGGTCATAACGACTGCCACCCGACTCGGCAGCGCCTCTCCCAATTCGGCAAAGGCAATCCGGCTGCGCCCTCCGAAGAAAGCGGTTATAAATGCCATCTGCCCTTCCAAGGTGTAGGGTATCCGGTCCACCAGGTGGACGGGCACTTCCGGCACTCGTTGAATAAGGTCTCGGAAAGCGACCGCAATGTCGTATATTGAAACATCGGTCAGCATTTCGCTCGAGAGTTCCGCCTCAAGCCCCTCGATGCGCAATGTCCCGCGGTCGAAAAGGTTGACCTGATGCTCCTCCAGTTCCGCCAGCCGCTCAACCTGGGTTCTCAGCGCCAACAGGTCGGCAAGAGAATGCTCGCGGAGCGCCTTCTGCATCTCGGCTTCGGTGATCTCCGGCTCGGGCCCGGCGAGCAGTTCGTTGGCTTTGAACTCGAGCAGTGTCGCGGCGAGCAAGATGAAGTCGCCGATCTGATCCAGCGACGGCGGAACTTCGAGCCGTCCGATATAGTCCAGGAAGTCGGATGCCAGCGCGCTGATCGATATGTAGGTTACGTCGAGTTCCCGTTTGCGGACCAGATAGACAAGGAGATCCATCGGTCCCGCAAAGTCGGGGGTTGTAACTTCATAGGGGTTGGTAGGCAATGAATTGCGAAAAGCGTATAACGAAAGACCGCGATAGAGGAAGCCCTGACGCCACTCCGGCCGGACCCTTGAAAGATAAGTTGCAGTGCCTCATTTCACAACATCTGGGGCGCGATGATTGACCGTCTGCAGGGCGTTCTGCTCGACAAATCGCCGGTGCGTGTCGTCGTCGAAGTCGGCGGGTTGGGTTTGGCCGTAGCCATACCGCTCACGACATTTGAAAAACTGCCTCGTCAAGGAGAAAGGGTCAGCCTTGTAACCCATCTCCACGTCCGCGAAGACGCGCTCGAACTCTTCGGCTTTCAGAGCGAGGATGATCGGGCGCTTTTCCGCAGCCTCATCGCCATCTCCGGCATAGGTCCGAAGATCGCGCTGGCTATTCTCTCCAAGTTCACTGCGGCAGCACTTTCCCAGGTCGTCGGAGACGGTGACTTGAGACGACTTCAAGCCGTCCCCGGGGTCGGGAAGAAGACCGCCGAGAGGCTGATGATCGAACTGAAAGACCGGTTCCGTGTCCGCAGCCCGGTGGTCATCGGAGGCATCGGCACCGGCGTTGTGGCGATATCTGCCATTTCAGAAGCCATCCGCGCTTTGGAGACGCTCGGATATTCCCTGCCTCAGGCTGAGGAAGCCGTTCGCAGGGCAACGTCCAAGATCAACGGCGAGCCGACCACGGAGGAGATTGTCCGGTCGGCGCTTAGGGGGAGGTAAGAAGATGAGATCAGTTCTGCCCGGTCCTGCCGACCTATGCTATACGCACACTTTGGGGCTCTTCCCCGCCAATAAGCAAGTAGCAATATCTTGCGGAATTTGCTTCGGCATTTGACTGACTATAGGAGGGTCTATGACCGCCAACACCCATCCCCTCGCTCTGGCCGCGCTCGTCTTCACCTCGCTCGCCGGTAACGACCTGAACGCTGCCACCACCTCGAACAACATCGCCCTCGATCGGGTAGGCAGCCGCATCCAACTTCAAAGCGCAATCGGGTCGTCTCCCATGATTCGGGACGAGGGCGGTAGCGCACATTGGATATTGGAAGGCGCTGTCCGCACCGGAACTCCAGGTTATCCCGATCTTCCGGCTGTGACGAGGTTCATCCGGCTGCCGGACAAAGGCGCCATCGCCTTCGACTATGACCTAACAGGCACAGAAATCGTTTCGGGGTCTCCACCTTCCATCACTCCAATCATTGATGGTGAATCTGACCCGATCCTAAGTTCGGCTTCATTACGCGGTGTCTGGCCACCGGAGCCGGTCGTCCTGTTCGACCCGGTCGTGGCGCGTGGCGTCCGGTTCGCTCAACTTATCTGGTATCCGGTGCAATGGGATGCCGGGCGCGCCGAATACCGCGTCAGCCGCGGCTTCAGCGCCGACATCCAGGTATCCCCCGGCACCGGTGTCAACGAAGTGCCCGACATTCCCCGGCAGCGCTCGAAGGACTTCGAGCGCGCCATTAGTGCACTCCTTGATGAAGACATCCGCCGCGACGAGCCCGATGAAGACGTCCTCCCCGGCGGCTACCTCGTCGTAGCGAACGAAAACCCGCCGGGAGCCGTTGGTGAATTCGTCGAATGGAAACGTCGCGCCGGTCATCCCGTCGAATTGCTCACCTTTAACCCTCTTCAGGTCAACCGCCAGCAACTAAAGGCGCTGATACAGGAGCGTTACAACGAGACCGGTTTCGAGTTCCTTCTCTTTATGGGCACCGACGATGCCCAGGGCGCGCCGCTGCGCATTCCTATCGTTGAAAACAATGACTTCAATCAGCACGAGATCTACGACAGTTTCTTCGGCCAACTTGAGGGTAACGACATCGTCCCCGACGTCGCAGTCGGGTCGTTCAACTGCACCAATGCCGACAACCTGACCTGTGCCATTCGTCGGTCGCTCTCCTACCAGTTCACTCCCTACATCGACGATTGGGACTGGTTCAGCCGCGGCGCCGTAGCCGTCGGGCACTGCTCGGTGCCGCAAGACCTATCGCCCTCCTACACCGGCAAATGGGTCGCCGAGACGATGACCATGAACGGCTTCGTCGACCTGACGACGACCTATTACTCGGATAATGAGGATAACGATTTCTCCGACCTGATCGCCGAAGTCTATAACGAGCGCTCGAACCTGATCATCGTGCGTGGCCATCAGCAGGACGTTCAGCCCGGAGCATATCGAAACCGGTTCGTCTATCCGTTCCACTTTCTGGTCAGTTCCTCGACCATTTCGCCACCCAACGGCGGCGCGTGGAATCAACTTTTTCGGATCGGGACGCCGCAGGATATGCGCGGTCCTTCGGCTGGCTTTGGACATTACCCGAGTCCCCGCACCAATTGCGCCAACGCCCTCGTCGGCGGCTTGGCTGAGGCTCTGTTCCTGAAAGAGATTACATCGTTCGGCTGGGCGCGATGGTGGACGGTGGTCAATCTCCCCCGCCTCTTTCCTGCCGAGGTTGGACAGCAGTCGATCAACCGCTATTGGGGGACGTTCCGCTACTACGGCGATCCGGGGCAGAAGGCGTGGATTGGGGAGCCGGTTGCGTTAGAATTTAACCGCGCCAACTTGAGGGAGATTAATGGCAACGACAATCAGTTGCCATTAACCGTCCGCGACGGAAATCGGGGCGTCCCAAGAGCCACCGTGACTTTCTATCAACCCAATGGGCTGCAAGTCGTCCGCACCGCCGACGCCGACGGCCGGGTGCTTTTCACCTGGCAGCAGGGGGACTTGAATGCCGATGAAGACCTTTACGTCACGGCAGTCAATGAGAACTCACTTCCGACCTCACTGACCATTCAGGTCATCGACGAGCCAACCGTTCTCGCTCTGCTCGATGCCGAGCCGCTCGAAACCGATGGCAACGGCGACGGCATAATCAGTCCCGGCGAGTCGTTTGAGTTGACGATGATGGTTGAGTCTGAGACGGAGTTCGTCTTTTCAGGTATAGACTATATCGATCCCTGGCTGGAGGGCGGCCTTGATGTTCGCGACGCAGTGATCGAGCAACTCGGCGAGCGCATCTACCGGGTCGTGATTAGACAACAGGATGGCAACGGCTTCCGCGTCATCGAAGGGTGTCCCGACGGTACGCGCATTAGAATCGACTTCATCTTTCTACACCCTATGGGATTGCCTCGGCTTCTTCCGGTAGAGATTCCGGTCTTCGCCGCGCGCTTTAGTGCAGGAAATGTCGTTGTCGAAGGCGACCGCGATCCAGGTGAAGAGGTTGAAGTCCGGTTCGACCTGATCAACATCGGCCGCATCGACGCCGAAGAGGTTCAGGTCGAAGTTCGCCCCCTAAAGCCGAATGCCCTCGTCCGCGACGGCGTCCGGGAAGTTGGCGATATACCTTCCAACGGTGAAGCCGTCGAAGTTGCGATTCCGGTATTAATCGACCCCCGCGCCTTCCGAGGCGAGGCCATCCCTCTATCGCTTATTGTCACCGGACAGCCCGGCGTCAGAGATAAGATTGAAATCGCCTTCACCCTCGCGGGTCCGGTCGAGACTGATCCCCTTGGCCCGGACAAGTATGGCTACTTTGCACTTGAGGATTCAGACGATGACACCGAATGGGGCGATGCTCCGGTATTCGACTGGACGAACATCTCGCCGTGGGGCGGCGAGGTCGAAGGCAGCGAAGTCCTCCCCTTACCGGGGACCGGCGAGACCGACTCGTCAGTGGTCATCGATCTGCCAATCGATTTCCGATATTATGGACGCGAATTCCGGCAGATTACAGTCTGCAACAACGGCTGGATCGCCGTCGGCGACCAACAGCGTCTTAAGAACCAACAAAATTGGCCGATGGCCGGGATCAACGGCGCCTACGGCATGATCTCCCCCTTTTGGGACCGCCTCGAAATGGTCACCCGGTCGGACGGAGTGTTCATCTGGCATGACGAGGAACAGGGTCATTTCGTCATTCAGTGGCAGACCGGCACCCGCAACAATAACAACCAGTGGCTGCCTAACGCCTTCCAGGTCATCCTGCACGACTCCGATCAGTGGGCTACCCCTACTGGTGACAGCCCGATCCTCTTCCAGTATCAGACCGTCAACAACGTCCAGGATCAATGGGAGGCTAACACCGGCTGCACGGTCGGCATATCGTCACCGGACGGCCAGGAGGGATTGACCTACACCTATTGGCAACGTCAGCCGTCATCGGTTTCAGGTCTGCGCAACGAACGAGCCATTCTCTGGACGACGACAGGGTGGATTCCGTTCGTCGCCATCTATGGGCAGGTGACGCGGTTCATCGATTCGGCCGCGGTCGAGGGCGCGCGGGTGCGCTTTTCCAACGGCGTCGAGACCCTCACCAACCGCGACGGCGTCTATCGGCTCGGCATTCCGGCGCTTGCCGAGGGCGAGTTGAACGTCACCAAGTCCGGCTACGGTCGCGGTATCTTACAGGACATCGAACCGATCGAGGAGGGCGACTCGCTGGAAGCCAACTTCGTCCTTCCGCACGGCTGGGTGACGGGTGTGATGCCTCACGACACCACCGAAGTTGAGTTAGGTCGGGACGAGCCGGTCGAACTGGTCTGGAACCTTGGTAATCAAGGCAACATCGACGCGTGGGTGGGGGTCGAGGTCTTGTGGGTCGATAGCGCTTTCGGTCGGGAGCGGTTCGTCATTCCCGCCGATTCGGTCGGAATCGAAATCGGCAGCGACGTCGAAGTGGTCGTTACAATAGACGCCCGGGACGCGCCGGAGGGCCGATACAGGGCTATCCTCCGTTTCAATTCCAACACCCCACAAGGCCATTTCGACGTCTATTTGCGACTGGCGGTCTCGAGTGGTGTGGGAAGCGAGCCCGGACTTCCCTCCCGCTTCGAGTTGACCGGCATCTATCCCAATCCCTTCAACGATCAAGCGCAAGTGTCCTTTGCTTTGCCGAAGAGCGGATCCGTCTTCCTGACGATTCACAACTTGTTGGGTCGGGAAGTGCTCGCTTTGCCGGCGAGGTATTTCCCAGCCGGAAGGCAGAGCCTCACCTTCGATGCTCGTGAACTTCCTTCGGGAGTCTATCTGCTACGACTCTCTTCCGGGCCCGACAAGGGCGTTATGAAAGCGGTGATGTTGAGATAGGCACCTAGATCCAGCGATAGGCGTTTGCTGTTTTCACCTCTGTGGTGGAAGCCAATAGTGCGGTCAGATGTCCTCATCTGACCGCTCCGCCGTCGGATGGGGACATCCGACGTCACACTTACCGCCGGATTAGGAATAGGCACTTGGCTTCAATCCTCAGGGGCTGATATATCTACTTGTCCTCGTCGCTCTTTGTTCTTGTTGCATTTTGCCCAACTTGTCGTTAATATAAGACCTATGTTTGGTGAACGACTGCGACAACTCCGTCGTGACAAGGGCCTGAGTCAGGCTGAACTGGCCGACCGTGCGGGCATCAACCGCTCCTACCTCTCGGTCCTCGAAAACGAGCACTCCTCGCCGACGATGGATGTCGTCGAGCGGCTTGCCCAGGGGCTCGGCGTCGTCATTTGGGACCTTATCTCGGTAGCCGACGAGCGGCATTACTCCTACGAGAGCGACGAACGCACCGATATGTATGACGGCTTGCGCGACTTCCTGAACGATTCCGACGAGATGCTCCTGATTCGCCCTACCCCGGACGAGATAACGGAACTAAAGGGCATCCGCTTTCGCGGTCATATGCGGCCCGACAAGCGGTTCTTTCGCGACGCACTCCTGGCGCTCCGCCGGAGGGAACAATCGACTTCGTAGAACGACTCGCCGCGCAGCACGGAGTGCGGGTCGTCCTCGAAGAGATCACCGACGGAAGAGAGGCCTATGCGATGAAAAATCTCATCGTTCTTAACCGGGATCTCTATCCGCCGCGCCGCAACTTCGCTTTTTGCCATGAACTGGCGCATCTTCTGCTGGGTCATCCGCAACAGCCATTCATTGAGCCTGGAATCGAACGGGAAGCGGACCGGCTCGCTGCCGAGTTGATGCTCCCCGAAGTCGAATTTCGCCATTTGATGTCAGGTCGGACTTTTGGCGAAGTCCGGGAAGCCTGCCCTCACGCCTCCTGGGAAGTTGTCGCGCGCCGTTGGGTGGAGTTCAAACCGGCCGTGCTGACGATTTTCGACAATGGCACCCAGACCTCCCGCATCGCTCCGGACGGGCTTGCTTATCCACCCCGACCGACGCCACCCGAAAGGGCTCTCATTGGAAAAGTCTATGCTGAAAGAGAGCACCGGACCGCCAAGTCACCACCACTTACGATGCAAGCTTACTTCATCGATGACGGCCGTGGGATTGAGCGGGTGATACTTTTAACTGAAATCGAGAGTGATTACTAACCTTTGACATACATTGAAGATCCGGCACGATATCCGGTCCTGAGCGCGATTTCCTATTCGGTGCTTGATGACGGCTGGTTCAAAGTGCTGGCTCAACAGAAGCGCCAGATCCCTCTCGAGCGCGGTGGCAACGGGCCGTTGCCGTTCATTGCCGTATTTGGATCGGCACAGGTCGATCCGGCAAGCGCAATCTGGCAGAATGCGTTTCGCCTCGGCGTCGAACTGGCGAGGCGGGGCGCGGTCGTCATCAATGGCGGTTACGGCGGACTAATGGAAGCCTCTTCGGCAGGTGCCCGTTCGGCCGGAGGCATTACGGTAGGTGTGACGTGCGACAACCTCCCCGAAGACGCCCCGAATCCTTACATCGACCACGAATGGAAGACCGACCGCTGGGATCAGCGGCTGCTTGCGCTGGTCTGGCTCGCCGATGGCTATTGCGTCCTGCCCGGATCGAGCGGCACGATGGTCGAACTGGCGATGGTCGTGGAGACGCAATTGAAGGGCTTTATACCCCGGCGGCCGATCGTCTGCCTGACACGGTTCTGGCAGCCGGTAGTCCGAAGAGTGGTGGCGGAACCGACGATGGTGCAGTTTGCGCCGACGCCGCGGGAGTGCGCCAATCTGGTTTTGAAGTAGAAACCCGAAGCCGCGTAGGGGCCGATGCCGTTATGTGCGGCTTCGTGCCCGATAGCAGAGAAGCGGAGCCAGTCCGAATACGCGGGCTAACTATTTTTGGGCAGGCACGCAAAAACCCTTGACAACTTCCACTTGCAGCCGTATCTTTCAAAAAACCTTGCCTCGGGCTACGGCTCGGGCTACGGCTCGGGCTACGGCTCGGGCTACGGCTCGGGCTACGGCTCGGGCTTAAGCAGCCCGGGCACACAA
>VGIQ01000086.1 GCA_016867835.1 Calditrichota bacterium
TGATCCCCTTCAATGCCAATAACGACTCGATTCAGTTCTGGTGGACACTGGACGGAGCGGACACTTTATCCATTGAGTCCACTTTGTCCATTTCTTTTGCTGATACAGGCAGATACATAGTAAGCGGATATGCGCGGGAGCAGGTCGGCGAGGAGGCGTGGGAGGAGGATGTGCAAAGGTGGGCGGTGAATGTGAGAATGCTGAATGCGGAATTCGGAATGGATCCCCGCCTGCGCGGGGATGACGAGGGGGGAAGCGGGGATGACGATCCACTTTCGCTTACGATTGCTCCTAATCCGTTCAACGATCAGGCGACGGTGACAGTTAAACTTGTAGGGCGGGCATACCTGCCCGCCCCAAGGGCGGACAAGAATGTCCGCCCTCCAAGTGCGCAGGTGGGGGGTCTCATGCCCGTCCGGCTCAGCCTCTACGCGCTCGACGGGAGGGAAGTCCTCCGCCTCCACGACGGCCCTCTATCCCCCGGAAGTCATACTTTCGCACTTTCGCACTTTAGCACTTTCTCACTTCCCTCCGGCATCTATTTCCTGCGTCTTCAGGCCGGCACCCATTCCCGCACCGTCAAAGCTGTCTTGATGCGTTAGACGGGCAAAAGTCCTTATTCCCAAGATATTCAAATACTCTTCTACCCTTCCGCTTCCCAGACCGCCAGTCCCGCCGACTTGTCGATCGTCATCTTCATCATCACCAGCCCGGTCAGCAGTTTCGGGTAGAAGTCGGTTGATTTCTGCGGCATCCGCTCACCCGCCGACGCAATCTCCCCCACTTGCTCAACCCGCGTTGGATTCAGCAGAAACGCGCACTGGATGCCGTGTTGACCGATCGCATCAAGGGCTTCGTCGCGCCCCCGGATGTAGTGGATGTTCGACTCGGCTGCCAGCGCTGCGGCGTCTATGCCGAGAAGTTTCTCCAGCAGCGCCACATGGAGCACCGTCACATCGAGCCGTTTCCAAGCCGTCGAGTGATCCGCCACGAGCGCATCCATCGTCGCCGGGTCTTTCAACGTTAACAGACGATACCCGGCAAGCCCCTCCGATCCAAAACCGATAACGACCCGTCCTCCCGCGGCGGCTTCGTCCATCGCCGCGTAGAGCGCTTCCCGGCTCGAATACTCACTTATAGCAAACTGCGTCGCAGCCTTCGTCATGAACGAGCCGCCATCGTATCCGGCGAGCGAATGGAGCGCCCGGTGCGTTGGCAGGACGACCAGCCCCGGATCGTGCAGATTGAAAAGCGCCATTATCCGGTGGTCGAACGACTCGGCACCCATCGGCTTCCAGTTGCGCGACTTGGCCTCTTTCAGGTAGTTCATCGCCGTCTCATAGCGATGATGCCCGTCGGCGATGAAGAGTTCCTTCCCGGCGAGGAAGTCATTGATGTCGGCTATCAGGCTCGGGCGGGTAACCCGATAGAGTTTATGCACCGCGCCGAAGTCGTCGGTTACCTGCGCGACGGGCGACGCCCAAGCCGTCTCGGGCTCGAGCCATTCGAGGATTTGGCGCTGCGGGTCGTCATAGAGCATAAAGATCAGGTCGTCGTTCGCTTCCGTGGCGCGCATCAACTTCAGCCGGTCGGCTTTGGGGCCGGAAAGGGTCTGCTCGTGCGCCCGGACGGCCGACTTCTCGTCGTCGATGTCCACCAGCGCAATGAGTCCCTTGCGGACATAAGTCTGGCCCTCGACAGTGAATTCCTGATGGTAGGGATAGAGTGCCGGGCCGCCTTCACGAATGAGGACGCGCTCCTCGATCCACTGCTCCCAGACCTGCCCCGCGCGGGTATAAACGTTGTCGGCGAAGGTGTCGTCGGGACGGGGCGGGTTCTTGGTGATGCGGATGATGTTGTGGTCGCTGCGCTGCATATAGTCGTCGCGCAGGGCGTCGTCGATCTTGTCATAGGGCTGGGTGACGACCTTTGCAAGGTCGCCGACGGTCGAGGGATTGAAGCGATAGCCGCGGAAGGAGGCGATCTTGGCCATTGTGCTGCCTGATAGGTGATTGGGATGATTCGGTCTATTGGCTTCAAGTTAGCAAAACGGACGAGCGCCTGTCAAGGCGGACAGGCGCTCGTGAAACAGGCTCGCGATGCAAATGTGGGGCTCGAGTTCACTGTCGAGCGGGCCAGCGAAATTCCGCCTCCCTTTCGATCTTTATCATCACTCCTCCATTCGGACGCAGCGGTTCTACATAGTTCCAGCGAAACCGAAAATGATAAAAGCGTCCGTAGCCGTCTTTCATGAAGACATTCTCATCACCTTGAACAAACTGCCTTAAGCCATCCAAGGCTTCATAGGGATCCACCCCGTAGTCCGGATAGAACGCGACCGAGTTCCATCCCCGCCGCAGCGATATCGGACGGTCGAAGGGAATCTCAACCCCCGTCACCTCAAGCGTAGCCTCCTCTGCCATCTTGAACCAATAACATTTCTCTGCATCCCACGTCTCGATTCCCCAGTATCCGCGCCCGATGAGGCAGAATCTGCCCTCACTGTCCTTGATCAGCAGTATCCGGTCTTCGATTCTGGCGACTACTCGTCGCATCGACACCCGACCTCCCTCACGAAAGTCATCCCCCGGGTCCACCCGCAGCGAGATCAGGTTCCAGTGCCGATGGAGCGGAATGCGCTGGATGACCTCCTCCTGCGCCGGCAACTGACCGGCGAGCGCTGCGATCAGCGCCGCGATGATTGTGGTTCGCATTATCCCTCCTGATAATTAGCCTGCGTCTTTCGAATGACAGGCCTTGGACACTTGCCCACGGCGCCAAGTCCTGCTCTCTCACTCGCTTGCTTTTCTTCTCACTTCATCACCACTGCCCTCTGCACCGCCCGGTCGGCTCCGGCTTCGATTCGCACCAAATAGACGCCGGTTGTGAGGCGCGAGGCGTCGAACTCGACACGGTGCCTCCCGGCCAAATATCGGCCCCGAGCAAGAATCGCCAACTCCCGACCGGTCAGGTCATGCAGCGACAGCCGCACCTCGCGCTGCGTTGGCAGGTCGAATGCAAGGCTTGCCCTTGCGTTAAACGGATTTGGGAAAACCTCGGAGAGCGCAAACGCGGTGGGAAGATCGAGGCGCGTCTCATCCACGCTGACATAGCCGTCGATTGCCAGAAAGCCATTCGCCTCATAGACCGGCCGGCCTTCAACCGACACGACGCTCATCGGGAGTTCCCAGTCCGACCTCGGATCCCAATACCGGAAGGTCATCGCTTCTCCGGCACGGAAGCCTTCGACGACCTCCTCAGTATAGGAGTCGTCTCCCCAAGCCGCAAATCCCCACGGCCCATTGCCTTCGATGGCGATGCCGCCGGCATAGACATTTTCCGTCGTAAAGACGCCGATCTCCGCACCTTCCACCACCTCGACCTCGCGCAACGATAGAAAGAGCACCGACATATTGGTCTCGCCCGATTGGGGCGGCTCGGGAAAGTGCTGCATCGCAGTCTTGTGAGGCAGAGACGCCTTCGGTTCGGCGGCTCCAACTGCAATCCTGCCTCCTCCAAACAGTTGATCGACAGGATACTGGAACTGACAATCCTGCACCACCCGGATCATCAAGCCTTCGCCGGGGTTGACGATGATATCGCCACCGAAACCAAAAGCCGGAATGTAGAAATTTCCCCGTCCGTTCTTGGCGATCTGCAGAAGATTGCGTGCCGTCAGGTCTTGCAGCGCCGCATCGATCCGCATCGCCCGCTGCGGCAGGTAGGAGACCATATTCCAGCCTTGACCCGCTTCGACTATGGCGTCGCCCGGCAGCCGCCAGCCATAGACGACCAACGTGTCGGGACTCGCCAACTTGGCATGATAACCCTCGAGTGCATTCCAGTAAGGTATGTTGGAGAATCCAAATCGAGGGTTGTAGAACCGGCCTCGTTCATCCTTGGATAGCAGCAAGTTCTCCCTCCCAACGATTTCAGCCCAAATCCGAACGATGTTGGGTAGTCCGCCTACCAGATACCGCTCATCAAACTCGATCGGCAGGGAGATCAGGTTCCAACCCCGCGCCAGGGGAATACGGAATTCCTGTGCCGGCTCGGCGCCGTTAAGGAATAGGCTCGAGATGCCTCCACCCTCGAAGACCTCCGGCCCGTCGAGCCATTCGGCTTCGGCAGAAAACTCCCGCTCCGCATCGTGATCCCAGATCGTAAAGGTGAACGCCTCGTCCTGGCGGAAGCCGGGGAAGCCGTTGCCCTCTCCCCAGGCGAAGAACGATATTGGCCACTCGTCCTCCAGCCAGCCGACGCCGGCGAGCGCACCACGCGGAGTCCAGACGGCTATTTCGTCATATTGATCGAGCGCCTCATCGCCCACTCCGGCATCGAAGACGAAGAGGACGTGATCGCTTGCGGGCGGTTCTTCGGGCAGGATGAGCCGGTAATGCGGCACGAACCCGCGGTCGAAGATTACCGGCAGGACGAGCCGTCCGGCATTGGCGGCGTTGCTGGTAATGGTCAGATTGCCCCGATAGAGGCCGACTTCCATAGCTTCCCAAGACTCGACCGGAATCTCGCACTGAATCTCCCGCACCTCGCCGGCCGGCACCCGGACCGCGCGCGGCTGAGCGGTCAGCCAGTTGACGGATGGCGCAATATCCTGCACCACCAACTCGGCATTGCCCTCGTTGACGATGCCGAGCGTGAGCGAGGTCTCCTCCCAGAGCGAGCCGAAGAGATCGACCCAGAGGAAGAACTCGAGCGAGTCCCAATCGGTCGCAATGAGCGCCTCCTGACGCGCCTCGATGCCGTTGCCCCGCATCTGAACCGAGACGCGCTGGATCACTTCGCCATCGGAGATTCCGCCGGTCAGCATGCCGCTGACCTGGCCGACCTGCTGCGGCGTGAAACTGATTCGAAACTGGGCTTGTCCCCCCTGCGGCACAAAGGTCTGCCGTGGCTCGACAACGAACTGGTTGTTATTGCTCGAGAGATTGATCGTCCAGGGCCCGCCGCCGCGATCGGTAGCGGTATAGACGATCGTCGAGGTCTGCCCGACACGGGTGTCGGGAAACTGGATCAGATTGCCGAACGGCGGCTCGATGACGAGGTTGGCTAAGGCAGTTGCAACTGGCAGCACCGCCAGTGCACTGGCAGCGAAGAAGTGAGTGGGGGCGCGGTTCATCTTATCCTTGGAGGCGTCGAATTGAACTTGAACGGGCTATGGACTTATATACCACTTACATAATAGTGTGGTCCAAGGTTCCTGTCAAGGGGGGGAGGGTCACAAAAAGAGCGCGACCCGTGGGGAGCGCGCTCTTCTAAAATCCTATGTCGTCGTGCCTTACTTGAAGTATTCCTTCAACAACAGAGCGACCTCGGCACCAACCCGCTCCTGCGCCTCGATGGTCGATGCGCCGGTATGGGGCGTCGCGGAGACCTTTGGATGTCGGATCAGGTCGAGGTTGGACGTCGGCTCCTGCTCAAAGACATCGATCCCGGCGCCGCCGAGATGGCCGTTGTTCAGTGCTTCGAGGAGCGCACCTTCATCGACAACCCCGCCCCGGGCGCAGTTGATCAGGTAGGCGCCGCGCTTCATAATTTCTATTTCAGCAGCCCCGATAGCCGGACCGAAGGGTTGCTTTGGAATGTGAAGCGAGAGGAAGTCGGCGCTATTCAGCACCTCATCCCGATCAGTCAGGCGAACATTTAGTTCGGTCGTGGTAACGATAGGATCGTAGGCAATAACCTTCATACCGAGCGCGAGCGCTCGCTTCGCCAGTTCCGAGCCGATCCTCCCGATGCCAAGGATGCCGAGGGTCTTCCCTGCCAGTTCGATCCCGCCGGCATACTTCTTCTTTTCCCACTTGCCCTCCCGCATCGTAAGATTTGCGTCGGGGATGAACCGTGCCAGCGAGAACATGTGCGCCAGCGCCAGTTCGGCAACCGATGCCGACGAAGCGGCAGGGGTATTGAGCACCTTGACGCCGCGCGCTTCGGCTGCCGGGACGTCGATGTTATCGACTCCTACGCCTCCGCGAACGATTACCTTCAGCCGTGAACCGCCCTCGATCACCTCACGGGTCACCTTGGTAGCGCTGCGGACTACGATACCGTCGTAATCACCGATACGGGACGGCAACTCCGCCTGGGGTATATTGCTGGCATCTACCTCGAACCCGGCATCCTTCAGTAGTGCCAGACCTTCCACCGAGAGGCCGTCGTTGATGAGAATTCGTGCTGACATTAGTTTGGGATAACTGGAGAATGGGCTCAACCCGCCCGAATACACTACTTGTAGCGTTTCTTAAAGGGACAATCAGCCCTTCCGGGATTGAAACTCCTTCATGAATGCGACCAACTCCCCGACCGCTTCAACAGGCACCGCATTATAGAGCGAAACCCGGATTCCACCGACCGAGCGGTGCCCTTTGAGGCCGATAAATCCCTTGGGCTTGGCTTCCTTGAGGAACTCCTCTTCCAATCCCTCGGAAGGCATCCGGAAGCAGACGTTCATCCACGATCGGTATTCCTTCCAGACCGTCCCGCGGTAGAAATCACCCGAGTTGTCCATAGCGCCATACAGCAACTCCGCCTTTGCGCGGTTGCGCTTCTCCATGCCTTCGAGCCCGCCGTTCATAGCGATCCAGTCCAGCACCAGGCTCATCACGTAGATGCCGAAGGTCGGAGGCGTGTTGTAGAGGCTGTTTTCCCCTGCATAAGTGCGGTAGGAGAGCATTGTGGGCAAGCCGTCGCGCGCCTGCTTCAGGAAACTGTCTGCGACAACCACCAGAGTTACCCCCGAAGGGCCAAGATTCTTCTGCGCCCCGGCGTAGATCAAGGCATATTGACGGCCGTCGAGGCGGTGTGAGAAGATATCGCTCGACATGTCGCAGACGATGGGCGGGCCTTCCTGCAAAGGCGGCTCGAAAAACTCGGTGCCCCGAATCGTCTCGTTCGAGGTGTAGTGGAAGTATGCCGCGCCGGACGTCAACTTGATGTCGCCGCGGCGCGGAAGGTGGTTGTAAGTCCCTTCCGGGTCTTCCCATGCGAGGTTGACCTTGCCGATCGCCTTGGCTTCCTTGATCGCCTTCTTCGACCAGTCGCCCTGGAGCAGGTAGTCGGCGGTTCGACCTTCACTGAGGAAGTTGAGCGGCACCATTGCAAACTGCAGACTGGCGCCACCCTGTATGAAGAGGACGTGATATTCTTCGCCAACGCCAAGCAACTGCCGGACCCGCGCGACGGCCTGGTTGTGGATCGCTTCGTAGTCCTTCCCGCGATGGCTCATTTCCATCACGTTCATACCCGAACCGCGATGGTTGAACCAGTCCGCGTTAATCCTCTCGAGCACTTCCAGCGGCAAAGCCGCCGGCCCGGGATTGAAATTCCAGACCCTCTGGTGCGGAGGCAAATCGAATCTCCTATCCAGTTACTTCGACAATTGTGAAAAGAGCTTCCGTTCCAGACGACTAATGCGTATTCGCCGCACAAGAGTGAGGATGAATATCATCGTGATCATCCCTCCGACAATGGGAAGCCGCCACCACCAATAGCCTATCCAGGCCAGTGTAGCGGCCAGCCATATTGTTACAATGATGATCGAGATTCCGCGACCGGCAAAACCGAGTCGTCCATCTATGAAAAATCGGCTGAACTGATCGGTGCTGGCAACCAGCACGACCAGTATCAAGCCGAGCAGAACTGACGTGATTAACATAAACGTAACCCGTGCAAAGAAGACTTGCTATTCGCAAACAAACTGAACCAACTCAACAGCCGGCTTTGCTGCGATGCCGGCAATAAGGAGGAACTACCCTTCGATGAAAGGTGAATACTCGCGATAAAAGGCGCGCAACTGCTCTTCAGTGTCATCGAATTCGATCAGGTGCTTGCGACAGCCCCGACGGCTGCAAAACTGCACCCTGCCGCCGCGAGGAAACTGCAATGCCACCATCGGCGCCCGGCAGGCTTCGCAACCGCGAGTGCTGGCCAGCAAGTGCCTGCAGAAGGGGCAGATGAACTCGACAACAACGTCGGCGGGGATCACCAGCGTTGTCTCAATCTGGTAATCGCCATAGAAAGCCGAAAGGCGGATCAACCCTTCGGCGCCGCCCTCCGATGACGGCAGCCGGCCCCAGAGCGCGATCGACGGCGCTTCCTTGATGGGATGCTCGCCGTTCATCAGACTCTTCGAGCAATAAGGGCAGACGACTTCGACAGGAATCATCGTTCCCTCCCGTCAGAGTATTTCCCCCCGCAATCCGCAGGCAGGCGGGCTTCAACCCGCCCGCCTGGAACCCTGCCAATCAGGCGTAAAGACCGCGCAATTCCGCTGCTTCGGCCACCCGTCGAATTGCGACGATGAAGGCTGCCGTCCGCATCGGGACCTTGAACTCGAGCGACGCGGCCAAAACGCCGTCAAAGGCCCGCTCCATAATGCGGTGCAGGTCTTCGTTGACACGCCACTCGGTCCAGTAGTAGCCCATCCGGTTCTGCACCCACTCGAGATACGAGACCGTCACCCCGCCGGCATTGCAGAGAATGTCGGGGATGATAAAGGTGCCGCGCTTCTCGAAGACCTCGTCCGCTTCCGGCGAAAGCGGCCCGTTGGCACATTCGGCGATGACCTTGGCCTGGACGCGAGAGGCATTATCGCCGGTGATTTGATTCTCGAGAGCTGCCGGGATCAGGATATCGACCGGCAGTTCGAGCAGTTCCATCGGATTAGCCATCGCCGAAACGCCCGGGGTCTCGTCGAAACCGCGCAGCGTGCCGTGTTTCTTTACATGGGCTATGGCGACGTCGGGGTCGATCCCGCTTTCCGAATAGAATGCGCCCGCGATGTCCGAGATCGCCTTGATTGTCACTCCATCGCCTCGCAGCAGTTTGGCCGCCCAGGATCCGGCATTGCCAAAGCCCTGAACGGCGACGGCAACCTTCGAGAGGTCGAACTTCAGGTGCTCGGCAGCCTTCCGGACGCAATAGACCATCCCCTGTGCGGTGGCTGCCTCCCGACCGGCTGAGCCGCCGAGGGCGAGCGGCTTGCCGGTAACGACCGCCGGTGTGTAAGCGCGGTTATGCATCGAGTAGGTGTCCATAAACCACGCCATGATCTGTGCGTTGGTGTTGACATCGGGCGCCGGGACATCGCGATCGGGACCGAACATGTCGAGCATTTCGGCGAAGTAACGCCGCGAGAGATTCTCCAGTTCGGTGCGCGAAAGCGTCCGCGGATCGACGATAATGCCACCTTTGCCACCGCCCATCGGGATATCGACGACCGCGCACTTCCAGGTCATCCAGAAAGCGAGGGCTTTCACTTCGTCGAGCGAAACATCCTGATGGAATCGAACGCCCCCCTTGGCCGGGCCGCGCTGAATCGAATGCTGGACCCGATAACCCTTGAAAATTCGAATGCTGCCATCATCCATCCGCACCGGTAGGTTTACTTCGACGATGCGGCGCGGCTCCTTGATTACGGCGGTCTGATTTGCAGTCAACTTCAGGATTCCGGCGGCACGGTCAAACTGCTTGAGTGCGTTGTCGAAAACCGAAAGGTGTGAACCTGTGCTCATCAACTCATTCCTGGTGTGATTATTCCCCCCGCTGCTATCGGGTGACTCGGCACCCTTTCAATCTAACCTCAGTCGCCTCACAGCGCAATTGTCGCGGCGATCTTCACGCTGGAGGCGAACATATTCCCCACTTCTAAAATCGGATAGGCGCCATAGCCGGTCAGTTCCGGCCCATCAACCCCGCGACGAACGTGATTGCCACGAAAACTGCTGATATGATGAGCAAAACCGATGCCGCTCCTGCCTTGATTGTAAGCCCTCTCCGACCGCGTGACAATTCGTCGAGAAGCGACTTAGGCTTCCAGCGAAGCAGCGTGAAGAAGACCATCAGCAACCCCCCCAAGGGAAGCATGTATTTGAACGACAAGTAGTCGAAGAAATCGAAGAGCGTCATTGAAAAGATCTGGACCGACCCAAGCAGACCGAACGACAACGCTGAAGGTATGCCGAGAATGAAAATCACCAAACCGACGGTCACCGTTGACCGCCGGCGGCTCCAGCCCTTCTGATCGACCAGATAAGCCGTAACCACTTCCAGGAGCGAGATGCCCGAAGTTAAAGCGGCTATCGCGAGAAGTATGAAGAAGAGTATTCCGACTGCATACCCTCCCGGCATCACAGCAAAGATCGCCGGTAGGACATTGAAGACGAGCCCCGGCCCGGCGCCGGGTTCAAAACCGAGCGCGAAGACGGCGGTAAAGATTGCTACCCCCGCCATCAACGCCACCAGCGTGTCCGTTACGATGATCCAGAGCGCGCTCCGGATTAGATCTTCATCCGACTTCAAATAGGAGCCGTAGGTGAGCATCGCGCCCATTCCAAGCGAAAGCGTAAAAAATGCGTGTCCCATCGCGACCAGCATGCCGGTGCCGGTCAGTTTGCTGAAGTCGGGCTTGAACAGGAATGCTATGCCGGACATCGCGCTGCCGGCACCATCGGCGCCTTTGAGGGTAATCCCGCGCAGGACGAGCAGAACGATTATAACAAACAAAGCCGGCATCAGAACCCGATTCCAACGTTCGAGGCCCTGATTGACCCCCCGCATAACCACAACGACACAGAGACCCATAAACAATAAGTGGGTCAGGATCGGCCATAAAGGGTCGGCAACATAGGCTCCAAAAGCCTCACCAGCAATCTGCGGCGAATGGAATCCGGCAAAGCCTCCGGCAGCGGCTTTATAGATGTAGGCGAGCGTCCAGCCGGCAACGACACTGTAATAGGAGAGAATCACAAACCCGGCCAGGACTCCCAAGCCACCAATCAACGGCCAGGCCGACCCGGGGGCTAATTTCCGGAACGCACCGACCGGGTTCAACTGGGTCTTGCGTCCAACGGCAAACTCGATCAGCATCACCGGCAGGCCGATGATCAGGATCGAAACAAGATACCATAGGACAAAGGCCGCTCCGCCATACATCCCGGTGATGAACGGGAACTTCCAGACGTTGCCGAGTCCGACTGCCGAGCCTGCCGCCGCCAGCACAAAGCCGGCCCTGGTCCCCCAGTGTTCACGACCTTCATTCGTCACTCACCTACCTCTATAGTCTGAGGCACTCCGGCCTCGGTTGGCGATTCTGAATAATATCGGTGATCGCAGGCGGGAATGCAAGAAACGAATCTCGGCACCCTCAGCGCCGAGGCAAGCCCTCAGAGGTTAGACGCCAAGTATTTGGCAGGCGTAGCGGCGGATTCCAATCCGCCGACACCAATCAACCGATTATGGGCGATTCGGATATCGCCCCTACGCGATACTTGCAATGCCATATCTCGCTGCTTGAGGTAACTTGATATTAATCGAATAGCGTCCATTCGATACCCCAGTATTCTTCCCGGTGCATCATCCGGTAGTAGGGCACGAGATGGTAGGGAAAGGCGCCGATGTTGTGGATGGCATAGTAAAAATTGAATTGCTTGATCCGGCCGGTGAAGCGAAGGTCGATGGGATAGGCGTCGCCGAGCCGTTGGTCGCGAGGGGCAAGGCGGCTCTCGAAACGACTGAATACCTGACCGGATAGAGCGATGTCGGCTTCGAAGACTTCGTTCCAGTAGGTCTCATGCCAGCCCGCTTCCCATATTGCCCGGAAGCGCGGTTCGGGGAGCGGACGGTGTAAGGTTCGGACATCATCATACAGATGTTTCGGCTCGGAAACTGCAATCTGTATCGCCGCCACTCTCGCGCGCCACTGTTCGTGCATCCAGCGATGCTGCGCCTGCCACCCAAAGGCGTCCCTCTGTCCTATAATCAATGGCTTGATGACAGCATCGGGAGTCTCTTCCCAGATGATCGGCTTGGCTTCGCTCCACCCGATCAACCCGAATTCACTGTATCCGATGGGCATGCGATGGACCAGCGTGGCTTCCCCGCTCCAAATAGCAGAGGCGGGCTGCCGGGCGCCCTCGAATTTCAGACCGAAGTTGTTCGCACCAAAGGGCATAAGTGGATTGGCCGGAAGCCCATTGACATAGCGTCCATGCTCAATCATCGGCGAAGGTATAACGGCAGTGAGATAGGCGCCAATCCGCAAGCCGAGCAGATCCGCTGTTACGGGCACGATCAGCGTCACCCCACCGGCGGGGAGGATGCGGTCGGGCAGCGCGCCGGTTGCTCCCGCTTGAACCATCATTTCCGCCCAAGGGCGTCTT
>VGIQ01000087.1 GCA_016867835.1 Calditrichota bacterium
GGAGGCTACTACATCGGCGGATCGACGTCATCCATCGGAGCAGGCGGGACGGACTTCTGGCTCTTGAAACTGGGACGGGATCCGGTCGCGGTGCAGAAAGACCAACAATCTTTGCCGCCGCAAACGCCGCGCTTGCTGTCACTCTACCCCAATCCGTTCAACCGTGAAGCCGTGATCCGGTTCGACCGGCCGCTGTTGGGCGGGGAATTCGTCGAGATTGCTGCACCCGATGCCAGAATTGTCGGGCGGTATCGACTATTACCGGGAGTGACAGACTTTCGTTGGAGGGCGGACGGCCTGCCCAACGGCGCCTATCGGGTGATCCTGCGGGACAGGACGCTCGTCATTGATAACCGGGGCTTGATATTTCTGAAGTAAGCGTGTGAATCGTCTGGTCTTACCTCTGAAGGTCACAGGCAGCGTTCCGGTCGAGACACCTCCGACGCCACCTGAAAGACTGCTTTTGCTCGGTCTGAACCGGCTTGAACTGGAGCAATTTGCGGAGCACGCTGGTCTGCCGAAATATCGCGGGCGGCAACTCTATGAGTGGCTTTACAAGAGGCGCGAGCCGGAGTTTGCCCTGATGACCGACCTTCCGGCGAGTCTCCGGATGACGTTGGACGAAATGGCAGTGGCCGATCCAGTTCAGGTTGTCCGGCGGAAGGAGTCGTTCGACGGGACCGTCAAACTGCTTCTTGAGATGGGCGATGGTCAACGCGTCGAGGCGGTGATGATTCCGGAAGGTGAGCGAATCACAGCCTGCCTCTCGTCGCAGGTAGGCTGTGCAGTCGGATGCGGATTTTGCGCGACCGCAAGGCTTGGATTCAAGAGGAATCTCTCCGCCGGGGAGATCGTTGGGCAACTATCCGCCCTCGAGCGAGCCTTTGGCCGAAGGGCAACGAATGTTGTGATGATGGGAATGGGCGAGCCGCTTCTGAACCGAAATCAGGTCTTCAAAGCGGCAGGGTTGATTACGGATCCGGAAGGAGTCGGCATTTCTCGAGGAAGGTTCACAATTTCGACAGCCGGTTGGCTGCCGGGGATACGGGCGATGACTTCGTCTCTGGTTTCGCGCTCGCGCACAGATGAATGCGTCTTGCCAAGGGTCAATCTGGCTATATCACTTAACGCGACGACGGACGATGCGAGAGTTAGGCTTATGCCCTTGGCCGGTCGGTATCCGCTAAAGGAGATCGCATCAGCAGCAGCTGACTATGGCCGGGCTTCAGGGACGCAGGTGGCGTTCAGTTACCTGCTCCTGGCGGGTGAGAATGAGAGCGATGACGATGCCGGTCGGCTGGCAGCGCTCGCCAAACACCACGGTTTCAAGATCAATCTGATGGACTACAACTCTGTGGGCGAGGGGTTTAGCCGGACGACGGCGTCGCGAGCCGAGGATTTCTTTGTCCAATTAAAACGCAACGGAGTCGATGTAACTCTTCGCACCAGCCGGGGAGCCGACATCGCCGCTGCATGCGGTCAATTGGCAGGTGAAGGGCCGGGAGGCTCGTCAAGTGATGGTTAGAGTTTGATCTTTATGCCGGTCTGATGTCGATCGAGTATAGGTAGCGAGCAGAGCAACAGCAAAACACCACGTCTAACAACAGGCAGAAATGGGCAACAGAGGGAATGCTGCCGCTGCCGGCCGGAGCCGGTGGCTTCTTGTGCGCGGTCTGGTAGTAGGGGGGGCGTTTGCTGCCGGAAGTTCGTTCGAGGTGACGCCGCTCCTCTGGGACTTGGGGCCAGCCAAGGAGACCCGGCAGTTCTACTACAACCGCCCGATCAACCCGAGTCTCATCATGTTGCGCGAACAACACCGACTCGATTCCATCGTAGCCGGTGCGACGTCCGATCTCGAACGCGTGCAGAGGATCACCGACTGGGTGCACCGTCAGTGGAAACATAAGGGCGACTGCCCTCCCCAACCCAATGACCCGACCGCGATCCTTCGCGCAGCACAAGCCGGTGGCGAGTTTAGTTGCCGTGAATATGCCTATGTGACAGCAGGGTGCTTAAATGCCCTCGGCATTCGGAGCCGGGTCGTCGAGATCATGCCGAAGGACGTTGCAGTGCGCCCGGCGGGAGCATTTCATGTGGTCTGCGAAGCATTCCTCAATAATCGTAAGAAGTGGGTGATGGCAGATGCCCAGTGGAATGCCGTGCCGACGGTGAAGGGCTATCCCCTCAATCTGGTGGAACTGCAGGCTGTCCTGGTGCGTAAGACGGGCGGACTCGACTTCGGTGGGATTGCCCCCGAAATGGCACAATCCTATGCCGAGGGGATGCTGCCCTATATCTACTTCCTGATCACTCCCTTCGACCATCGCATTGCCGGGACCGCCTTGCCGAGACCGGTGAAAGGACGACTAATGCTAGTGCCATTGGGGGTGCAGGTTCCCGCCTACTTCGATTCAGCCCTTAGAAACGGTTTGGTGAAGACGAGTAATCTCGGAGAGTTTTACGGAGCGCCGAAACATGGCTGAAGGGTCCAAGACAAAGACCGTATCTGGAACACGGGACTTAGGATTCACTCCGGGAAGTTACTGGAATGAACGACTAACCCGGAACTTCAATCTGACTGGTGTCGGCTATCAGGGCTTGGGAATAGGATTCAACAGGGTGACTTATCACCTCCGACGAATCATGTTCAGGAGCGTAGTCAGTAGGTTTGGTTTGGCCAAGGTCGATCGCGTAATCGACATCGGCTCGGGCACGGGATTCTATTGCCGCCTTTGGCTTGATGCTGGTGCAAGGGAAGTGGACGGTGTTGACCTTGCAGAAGTTGCTGTGGAAAGTCTGGGCAGGCTCTTCCCCCATTGCAGATTTCATCACCTGGACATAGGGCGGGAGTTGCCCGCTATGTTGAAGGCCCGTTTCGATGCAGTCTCAGCCTTCGACGTGCTGTTCCACATAGTTGACGACCGACTGTGGCGGAATGCCATATCGAATTTGGCAGACCTGCTGAGACCGGGTGGTTATCTCCTTCTCTCCGAGAGTTTTCTACATGGTGCCGAAATGCGAATAGAGCATCAGGTATCGCGTCGGCTGGAGACGATCTATGAGACCCTTCAGGCAAATAGGCTCGAAATTGTCGAACGGCGTCCGATGTTGGTCTTGATGAACTACCCTGTTGACAGCGACAGCATAATACTGAGGACTCTTTGGTGGGCCATTACCTTCACGGCTTGGAGATCAGAGGTGTTTAGTTGGTTTTGGGCGCTTCTGCTCTACCCCTTGGAGCGGATTCTCTTGCTTTTCGTTCGTGAGAGTCCAACGACTGAAGTCCTGGTGGCCCGCAAAGTAGTTAGTTGACTCGAGGCCATAGGTTATGAATCAGCATCATCAATGCGCGAAAACAAATAGAGATCTATGAAACGCAATGCCTCAGGTCTGATCGCCACACTCTTCGTGTTGTATTCAGTCATTGACCTTCCGGCCGCTACGCCCAATCCCAATACGGCACTGAAGGAGTTGCGGAAGAAGTATAAGGATGTGAAGGCGCTTGAATGCCACTTTCGGGAGATATTCGAGTGGGCCATGACTGGCGAGACGATTGTCCGAGAAGGGACGCTTGCCGTAACTTCCGATGACCGGATGCGCATCGAGACGCCCGAACAGTTGATCGTCTCCGATGGCAAGACCATTCAGCGTCTCAACCTCGCGCGTAGCCAGATGATGCTTGAAGCGACCGGCAAGACCAGCGAGTCTTCGCTGCCGCGCAAGTTCCTGCTCGAGTTCACTTCCAACTTCGAAGCCGGTGAACTAACTCCACTGTCGGTTGAGAGTCAGAAAGGCTATCGACTCGACTTGATCCCCAAGGATAAGCAGGAATCACTCCTTAACGGCGCGTCACTCTGGGTAACGGAAGCCGACCTTGTCGTGCGACGCATTCGGCTTCTCGACCTGAACAACAACTCCACCACCTACATCCTCACGGATATCCGATTCGACAAGATTCCGCCTGAACGGTTCAATCTCATCGATACCCCGGAGGGAACGGAGGTGTTCGATCTGCGGTGATAGCCATGCCCGGACGGATGGTTGTCCGGCATTACGATGGGACCCCAAGGCCTTTATCCATCTAACGATTGAACAACTGAGCGCACTAATCCCCGGACTCAACTTTCAATGACCCGTCATCGCGCGGCGCTCGGAGTCGGGCTAAGTCTATTCTTCATCTATCTTGCGGTCTTTGAGCCGGACTTGAAGGGCTACTTTGGGGGGCAGGAGTCGCTTTTCAGTGCACTCTTTAGCCATGGCCGGATCGACTTCACTCATGTCTGGGAGATACTTGGTAGGATCCAACTTTGGCCGATCGTAGCAAGCATACTTCTGACTCCGGTCCACGTCTTCCTTCGCGGATACAGATGGCGGACAATGGTCGAACCGGTGGTAACCACCGACCATCCCCGAATGACTGCATTCGACGGCTTTTCGCTGCATACCGTAGGCTATCTTGCCAATGCAGCGCTTCCGCTCAAGGTCGGCGAGGTCGCCCGGGCGGTATTATTGGCGCGAAGGATCGGCATATCGCGCTCGACGGCTATTGCGACGGTGATCCTCGAGCGAGTGATCGATCTCCTGAGCCTATTGCTGCTGATTGCGGTCATCTGGTTCTTCTTTCCGATTCCGAAGCGCTTCACCGATGCAGCGTTGGTGCTGGGGCTGGTGTCGTCGGCGATCTTTGCACTCTTTGCCTATTTTGCTACGTCGAAGAAGCCGTTCAAGGGGCTGTTCGGCCGGCTTTTCGGCAGGGGCTTGATGGGTCGTCGGGCACGACGAATGATAGAGCGATTCATCGTCGGCCTCTCGGTTCTTCGCGCCAGCCACCACCTGCTTGGGGTGTCACTCTGGACGCTGGCGCTCTATGTGATCTACGCCGCGCAGGTTTGGCTGATGATGGAAGGTTTTGGATTTATTAGTGCTTATCCTCTGATATCTGCTTCGCCGGTGGTAGCCTGCTTCGTCATACTGATCGTCGATTCGATTGCCATCGCCTTGCCTTCGGCGCCGAGCGCGGTAGGGACCTTCCACGCCATAACGCTGCTTGGACTATCGCTTTTCGATGTCCCGGCCGACCCGGCGATGGGCTTTGCGATCGTTCAGCATCTCGGCGTAACCCTATACAGCTTTGCGTTTGGCATACCATGTCTATGGCGGGAAGGAGTGAAACTGGCAGAACTAAAGGGATCGATAATAGAAGAACGAAGAGGGAAGGCTGTCGATCACTGAGCCAATGGTGCTGAAGGCATATGCCAAGATCAACTTGGGACTTCGGGTAGGGGCACGGCGGCCGGACGGTTATCATGAACTTGAGACCTTCTTCCAACGGATCGATCTGGCTGATGAGATCGAACTGACACCGGCAGAAAGTGTAACCTATGACGGTCCGAAGTTGACCGAGACGGACGAGGCCAACCTCGTCATCCGGGCGGCGAGGCGATTTATCGCGACCTTCAGTGGGTCAGGAGCACACATCAAACTCCGCAAGCGGATCCCGGTAGGTGCCGGTCTGGGAGGAGGCTCGAGTGATGCTGCAGCGGTTCTGCGCGGCATGGCTCGCACAAACGGAGTGGAACCCAAAGACACGCGCCTCTTTGAGATAGCCCTGGGGCTAGGCTCCGATGTACCGTTCTTCCTGCTCGACCGGCCTGCCGCGATTGGTCGGTCGCGCGGGGAAGTCTTGAAGTCGGCGGAAAGCCTTCCTGAGAAGACAAGGGTCGTCATTCTCTGGCCCGGTTTTCCGATTTCTACAACGTGGGCTTACCGGAGCCTTGATGAACGCTTGACTTTGGGAACCGAAGGAACTAACATTAGTGTTCGCAACTTTTCGGAGGGGACGACCGAGCGGGACCATCTTCGGAACGACTTCGAAGCAGTGGTCTTTGCAGCCCACCCGGAACTGTTGGAAGCACGCGACCAGCTGCTGACCTTGGGTGCCCGAAATGCCGGGCTCTCAGGCAGCGGGTCGGCGCTCTATGCGGTCTTTGACGATGAGGCGCGGGCGGGACCGGCGGTTCTAGGCTGGCCGGCCCCGTGGCTCGCATTTCTCTGTCGTCCTTGTTAAATACCCGGAAGGACGATTGCGATGGAGATCACCGAAATCAACATCAACCTCCGCGAGGAGGACAAGTTGAAGGCGTTCGTCAACATCACGTTCGACGACGTTTTTGTCATTCGCGGCTTGAAGGTGATACTGGGGAACAGCGGTCTGTTCGTCTGTATGCCTTCCCGCAAGATGCCGGATGGGTCCTACAAGGACATCGCCCATCCGATTTCGAATGAGTTTCGCCAGAAGATGGAGTCGCTTGTCCTAAGCGAATACCACCGGCTTTTGGCGGAAGGCGCGGGTGTGGGCACGCCCGAATAGCAACTGGGGCGTCGCCAAGTTGGCAAGGCACGGGGTTTTGGTCCCCGCATTCGGAGGTTCGAATCCTTCCGCCCCAGCAGGCGCACCTATCCCTAACGATCCCGGGGACGGAGATGAAACTGTTCAGCGGTTCGGCCCATCCCGCGCTCGCCGACAGCATCGCCGGTTATCTTGAACTTCCGGCGGGCGCGATCGACCGGCGAAGGTTCTCGGACGGGGAGTTCTGGGTCAAGTATCAGGACAACATCCGCGGTTCGGATGTCTTTCTGGTGCAGCCGACTCATCCTCCGGCGGAGAACCTGATCGAACTGCTTATTATGGCCGATGCGGCGCGGCGCTCGTCGGCGGCGCGGATCACCGCAGTCATCCCCTACTTCGGATACGCCCGGCAGGATCGCAAGGACCAGCCTCGCGTCGCCATCACGGCGCGGCTGATGGCGAACCTGATCGAAGCGGCGACGGTTGACCGTGTGTTGACGATGGACCTGCATACTCCGCAGTTGCAGGGCTTTTTCAACATCCCGGTCGATCACCTCTACTCGTCGGGGATATTCATCGACCACTTCCGGCGCATAGCGGGCGACAACCTTGTCGTGATATCGCCGGATGTGGGCGGGATTGCCCTCGCGCGCGCCTATGCGCAGCGGCTTGGGGCCGGCCTGGCGTTCATCGACAAGCGGCGGTCGCGACCAAACGATGCGAAGGGCTATGACTCGGAGGTGATGAACGTGATCGGCGAGGTCGAGGGCCGGGTGGCGCTCATCATCGACGACATCGTAGATACGGCAGGAACGATTTGCAAGGCCGCCCAGAAACTGCGCGATCTCGGCTGCACCGCGGTGCATGCAGCTTGCACCCACCCGCTCCTGTCGGGACGAGCCGTCGAAAAGATCTCCGATGCCGGTTTCGAGCAGTTTGTGGTGTCGGACACGATCCCGCTCAAGGACAACGCGCGGGAGAGCGGCATATTTACGGTGCTCTCGGTGGCGGGACTCTTCGGCGAGGCGATCAAACGAATCCATGTGGGGGAGTCGTTAAGTGTGTTGTTTACGTAGGATTCTCGTTTCGTCATTCCCGCGCAGGCGGGAGTCGCGTCAAGGAATGTAATCAACCGGTTTCATCAAATGACCTGGACCACTACTATCGACGAATCCGGCAAGATCAAACTGCCTGACGACCTCATCGAAAAGCGGTCGATCAAAGCCGGTCAAAAGGTACGTATCGTCGAGTTACCCAACGGCTCATTGCGCCTGAAAATTGGGCGGGATATTATGGAACTCGCCGGGATGCTGGATGGTAACGGGATACATTTGAGTTTGGGGGAGATAAACAATATCATTGCTCGACAAGGGCGAGAAAAGTGATCGGTCTGGATACAAATGTTCTACTGCGATTCATTGTTCAGGATGATCCCGAACAAGGTGAGAGAGTGGGCAATTATGTGGCCAGATTGCGGGATGCCGGCGAGGTCATGTATGTCACCGATGTAGTATTATTAATGGGTGCAGATAATTGTGGTTTTCTCAAGTAGGGCAGGCATTCCTGCCTGCCCTTTGGACGGACATTCTTGTCCTCCATGATGAGAAGTTCCAATTAGGCAAGGGCGGACAGGAATGTCCGCCCTCCAAGTCAACTCTTCTCTGCACTGATTAGTAATAATACGCGCCAGCTGAGAGTGATTATCGATGAATGTACGAATGAGTCTGTTGAAGAAGTCCCGGCATCATTCCGGCGCAAGCCGGAATCCAGACTGGATGCTGACTTTCGTCAGCATGATGCGTGCTTAAAGCAAGCCTTGCTCAGACTTTTATCAACAGACTCAGAATAGTCTTTTACTGGATTCCCGTTTTGACGGGAATGACGATGAATGTAGATTCTTTGTATAGCACTTGATCACTCGATCACTTACTAACTAAATGGTAGCACTTTCTCACTTTCGCACTTTAAAATGTCTGATTCTATCCTGAACGCTTCGACCCGAGCCTCGGGCGGCAAGGGCGCAGCGCGTAAGACACGCGCCGCCGGCCTTGTCCCGGGTGTCTTCTACTATCATGACGAGAACATCCCGGTCGAAGTGGATCGGATCGATCTCTCGCGACTGCTCCGCGGCCGGCACAAACTGGTCAGCCTTGCCATAGACGGCACGGGCCCGCGCGAGTGCGTCTTCCGCGAACTGCAGCGCCATCCGGTCTCCGGCGACGTGCTCCACTTCGACCTGCTCGGGGTTAAGCGCGGCGAGCGGGTCACTGTCACAGTGCCGGTTCGTCTCACCGGGACTCCGGTCGGCGTCAAGGAAGGCGGCGGCATCCTCGAGCACGGCGTCTCCGAGATCTCGATCGAGTGCGAACCGGGCGATATCCCCGACTTCATCGAAGTCGATGTGGCTGCGCTTGCGATTGGACATTCGATCCATGTCAGCGATCTGGACTACCCGCAGTTGCGCTTCCATCAGGATCCGCATACCGTTGTCGCCCACGTCGCTTCGCCGACGCTGGTGCGTGAGGAGTCTGCTCGGGCTGCGATCGAAGGTGCCGAGGGAGCGACTCCGGCCGCCGAAGCCGCGAAGTCCGAGTAGCAAGTCGCGCCCGCCACGTCAGTCTCACCTGCGGTTAAGACGTTACCGATCCGGCTCGTAGTCGGGCTCGGCAATCCCGGGCCTCGATACGAGAAGACGTGGCATAACCTCGGCTGGATGGTGGTCCGTGAACTGGCACGACGCCAAGGCGTTGAACTGAAGGTCGGACGGGGAGCGTATCTTCTTGCCGAGGCGGGAGGTGTCGCAATGATGCTCCCGACGACCTATATGAACCTGTCGGGTGAGCCGGTCGCGCGATGGCTCAGGTATCACAAGGTCGAGCCTTCGCAGGCACTAATTCTCCTTGATGATCATGACCTGCCGGTCGGGAGGCTGCGGATTCGGGAGTCTGGTTCGGCGGGCGGTCATCGCGGGCTTGAAAGTATCATCAGATGCATTGGTACTGATGCCGTGCCGCGGCTGCGAGTTGGCATTCGAGGTGATGAGCCTCCAGCGGAATTGGCCAACTACGTGCTAGACCAGATTCCGAAGTCGAAACAGGGACTTGTGGAGCTAATCGTCGAACGTGCCGCAGATGCCGTTAGTGCCTGCATCACCTCTGGAGTCCTGACCGCGATGAACGAATATAACGGTCTAAGTATCGAATAGCCTTCGATTGCGGCCAGGCAACGGATGGAGTTGTCATCAAAGCACAGGAGAGAATTGACACTCCCCTGACCGGCGGCATTTTCATAAACATCATCATTATCACCGGTTTAATGAACTCCTATCTACTTATTGCACTTCTGGGCGGACTGGCCGCCCTTCTCTTTGCTTTTGTCAAGTCGAACTGGATCAAGTCGCGCGAGGTCGGAGACGCGCGGATGGCCGAGATAGCCGGCTACATCCGGACCGGGGCGATGGCGTTTCTCGGGCGTGAATACCGGGTGCTCGGCATTTTTGTAGTAATTGTTGCCGTGGTGCTCGGCGTTGTCAATGGCGTCGCCGGAGTGTCAAGCAGTCTGGTGTCGCTCTCGTTTGTTGTTGGCGCGGTCTGCTCGGGGCTCGCCGGGTTCTTCGGGATGCGGGTAGCGACGTTGGCTAACGTCAGAACCACGCAAGCCGCGCGGACGAGTCTGCCCGGCGCCTTGGCAGTTGCCTTTTCGGGTGGATCGGTGATGGGGATGGTGGTCGTAGGACTTGGCGTCTCGGGTCTCGCCGGGCTCTTCTTTCTCTATACCGGGGCGCTTGACTTTGCTTATGGGACCGAGGCCGACCTGCAGCGCCTTCTTTCGACAGTGACCGGATTCTCCCTTGGCGCATCGTCGATTGCCCTATTTGCCCGCGTCGGAGGTGGAATCTATACCAAGGCTGCCGATGTGGGAGCCGACTTGGTAGGCAAGGTCGAAGCCGGCATACCCGAGGATGATCCTCGCAACCCGGCGGTGATCGCGGATAATGTCGGAGATAATGTTGGCGACGTAGCCGGCATGGGAGCTGACCTCTTTGAGTCGTATGTTGGCGCGATTGTCGGGACGATGGTGTTGGGAGCATTCTATAACCTTAACCTGGTGATACTTCCGCTGATTCTGGCGGCCGTAGGAATCGGCGCCTCGATCCTTGGCACGTTTGCGGTGCGGATGAAGGAGGGTGAAGGCGGCAATCCTCAAGCGGCGCTCAACCTTGGATCGTTTGGTGCAGCAGCGATCATGCTGTTGGTCTCCTATCCGGTGATCAAGTACTTCCTGCCCCAAGCGGCGCACTTCACCAGCAACCCGACCAACACACTGGTGAGTGGGCTGACGCCGGGAGCGGTTTTCCTGGCTTTGGTGATCGGACTTGTGGCCGGGGTCGCTATCGGGCTCTTTTCGGAATACTACACCGCTGAAGCCCGTCGCCCGGCGCGCAATCTGGCAGGTCAAGCCAAAACCGGCGCCGCGACGGTGGTCATCGCCGGGCTCGGTTTGGGGATGCTCTCGACGGCATTGCCGATTCTGACACTGGGGGCCGGCATCTATCTGGCGTATCACTTGGCGGGGCTGTACGGAATTGCCATTGCGGGGTTGGGGATGCTCTCGACGACCGGTATTCAATTAGCCGTCGATGCCTATGGGCCGATTGCCGACAACTCGGGCGGGATCGCCGAGATGTGTCACCTTCCCAAGGAAGTCCGTGCCCGGACCGACAAGTTGGACGCTGTTGGTAATACAACTGCGGCCATCGGCAAAGGCTTTGCCATTGGCTCGGCAGCCTTGACGGCGCTGGCGCTCTTCAGCGCATTCCAAGCCACGGCCGGCGTCACGACAATCGATGTCTCAAAACCGGACGTCATGACCGGTCTTCTGATCGGCGCGATGCTCCCGTTCCTTTTCGGGGCCTTGGCGATGAGGGCGGTCGGAAATGCGGCTTACGAAATGGTCGAAGAGGTGCGTCGGCAGTTCCGCGAAATCACGGGATTGCTCGAAGGAACCGGGAAGGCGGACTATGCGCGCTGCGTCGATATCTCGACCGCTGCTGCGATCAAGCGGATGGTGGTGCCGGGTTCGCTCGCGGTGGTAGCGCCGATCCTCTTTGGCTGGTGGTCGGCGGAGGCGTTGGGTGGCTTTTTGGCGGGTGCAACGGCGTCTGGGGTGATGCTGGCGATCTTCATGGCTAACGCAGGTGGAGCGTGGGACAACGCCAAGAAGCACATCGAGGGCGGCGCCTATGGCGGAAAGGGCTCGGATGCTCACAAGGCAGCGGTCGTAGGGGACACGGTCGGCGACCCCTTCAAGGACACCGCCGGCCCGTCGATGAATATCCTGATCAAGTTGATGAGCGTGGTAGCGCTGGTAATCGCGCCGCTGTTGAGGTAGATCCCTCTTTTGTACTTTAAATGCGAAAAATCCAATCAGTAGAATATCTGAGCGGCTACCATATACGCCTGACGTTTGACGATGGTGTAATAGGTGAAATCGACATCGAGAAGCAGTTATCCTTCGATGGGGTC
>VGIQ01000088.1 GCA_016867835.1 Calditrichota bacterium
AGCCTAACCCCCGGAGGCGCGATGGCTGCGACCTACGTCACAGACGGGATCGGAATCCCGCCCTACGCAATGCACCTTGAGGCCTTCCCCAACCCGTTCAATTCCACCGCAATGGTCCGCTTCGAACTTCCGGTGGCAGGGGATGTCCGGGCATTTCTCTTCGATGTAAGTGGTCGTCAGGTCGCCCTGATCAACGGTCGCTCATACGCGGCAGGGATGCATCAGATTCCGGTGGACGGCTGTTTGCTGCCTTCGGGTCTCTACCATGTGCGACTCGAGTTCGGCGGTCGGATCGTTACCCGCAGCCTAGTTCTTATCCGCTGACTATTCGCCACAAGAATGGGGGGGCGCTCTCCGCGCGAGGGCGCCCCTACTGTGCTCTCAATCCTTTCATTCCCGAGGTCCCCAATGAGAATCACTTCCTATATATTCCTAGCAATGTGCCTGAGTGGCGTGCTGTGCATTCCGGTCGCCGCCCAGCTGAGTCCTCCCGCTATCGAATGGACTCTTGTATGGCCGGATTCAGCAGTGCGCGACGAAGCCTTTGTTCGGCAAATATTAGAAATCGATAATGGATATATTTTGGCCGGAACAGGCGGATATTGGCAGGATAGATTCGTTTCACGCACCTGGCTTGGATATCTAGATAATGAAGGCAATCTCGGTGCAGAACGGTATGTTAGGCTGATAGAGGATGGATTCCAAGGAAGAGGTGGTATCCATTTCACATTATCAGGCAATAGAAATCTAGCTGCATTGGGTAATGCGAATTCTCCCGAACATGAATATTCGGTGAATCTTCTGATTATTGGAGCAGATGAGATTATCGGGCGTCTTTGGTATTGGCTTGATGACTATGCGCTCTATATAAGCGATATCTGCAATGCGGAGGATGGATACGGCTTACTATTCGACGCCTTAGGGCATCCGCCCGAGTCTTTTCGTTCTGCTTTCCACGTTGTTCGCACCGACAGCGTTGGGGAAGTCCTCTGGACGCGGACCATTGCGCCCTTTGGCATCCACTGGTCTAAGCGCATTCTGCAGGTTACTTGGGAGGGATTTTTTGACGGCTTTCTATTAATGGGGAGAATGGTTAGAGATCACATTGAGGTATATCCAAGCGAATTAATTTTGGTGCGCTTGGATGCGGATGGGGAGGTACTATGGCTAAGAAGTCATTTTGGTCTTGATGAAAGAGAATTCTACCCAACCGACGTTGTTGCTGTTGAGCGCGACCAGATGTGGGCTATATTGGAAACACCTAATAGAGTGCCAGAGCTCGGTTCGCCGAAGGATTTGGTCATCCATTGGTTTGACGCTCAAGGGCGCATGGCGGGGGTGAGCGAGCGGATCCAAACCCCTTACTCGCGGGGAAGTTTCACATTCTCAAGGACAACTGACGACGGATTTGGGGTGCTTTATTGCAAAGGCGATACGATGCATCTCTACCGGCTGGACCGCGATGCAAATTTGCTCTATGACTCCCTTTACTCGACCGGTGGAGATATCCGCCGCAATCGCGGGATTATTTCCACTTCAGATGGCGGGTTCGCCATGTGGGGTGTCGGCCCATTCCCTGGTTATGGAGAGGGATTTCGCTCGTTCGTTATGAAACTTGCCCCCGAGGAATGGAACGCCGTCACCGACGACGGCGGGATCGGAATCCCGCCCTACGCGATGCACCTTTCCGCCTTCCCCAACCCCTTCAATGCAACGCTCCAACTCCACTACACCCTCCCTCGCCCCGGCTGGTGGGCATTGCGTCTATACGACTCCCGCGGCGACGAGGTGATGCTCCTAAAGGAGGGCTTCCTGCCCTTCGGCCCGCATCAACTTCACTTCGACGCCGGCGCCCTCCCCTCGGGGCAGTATATGCTCGCCCTTAACGGGGCTTCAGGCATCACTACGCGGCGGGTGGTGCTCATGAAATGACCACATCCGTCACCTTCCTTCACCCTTCCGTCACCTTTCCGTCACACCGTATCTCCCTACCATAGCATCAGATACGCCTTGAGTGTGACGAAGTGACGATTTTTCTGCTACACCCCTTCCCTTCTAACCCAAATTCGATTAGATTGGGTTCAACACCCGGACTCTTACCGCAATCCTCCCTTTGTCATCTAACATCCCCGTCCGCATCGGCGAAGCGTTGGGCGCTTCCGGCTCTCCTCGCAGATGCGTCGTCATTCATGGCCATTTCTACCAGCCGCCGCGCGAGAATCCGTGGCGGGGCGTCGTCGAACGTCAAGGCTCGGCGGCGCCTTACCACGACTGGAACGAGCGCATCACTGCCGAGTGCTACCTCCCGAACAGCACTTCGCGGATCCTCGACCGCGCCGGACGGATCGCCGAACTGGTCAATAACTATTCCCTGATTTCGTTCAACTTCGGCCCGACCCTCCTTAACTATCTTGAACGTGCCGCGCCGGACGTCTATGCAGCCATCCTCGAAGGCGACCGCCTCTCTTGCGAGCGGCTGAACGGGCATGGCAACGCTTTGGCTCAAGCCTACAACCACATCATCCTGCCGCTCGCCCCCAAGCGCGACAAGCGGACGCAGGTGCGGTGGGGGATCGCCGATTTCCGGCGCCGCTTCGGGCGCGATCCCGAAGGCCTTTGGCTCCCGGAGACTGCCGTTGACACCGCCACCCTCGAAGTCCTCGCCGCTGAAGGCATCCGGTTTACCATTCTGGCACCGCATCAGGCCGGTCGGGTGCGCAGCCCCGCGGCTCCCGAATGGCGGGACGCTTCCGAGAGGAAGATCGACACCCGACAAACCTACACGGTGATCCTGCCGTCCGGTAGAGAAATGGCGCTCGTCTTCTATCGTGGAGACCTTGCGCGCGCCGTCGCTTTCGAAGGCCTCCTGAAGGATGGGGCGGCATTCGCGAATGCCCTTCTATCCGGGTTCGACGACCGGACGGATCCGCAACTTGTGCACTTCGCCACCGATGGCGAATCCTACGGGCATCATCACAAGTTCGGCGATATGGCTCTGGCTTTTGCGCTGAAGTATATCGAGCGCGAGACCGACGCGGCGGTCGTCAACTACGGCTGGTATCTGGACCGCTATCCACTGCAAAGCGAGGTCGAAATCGTCGAACGCACGGCGTGGTCCTGTTCGCACGGGATCTCCCGCTGGCAGGAACATTGCGGCTGCGCGACAGGCGAACATCCGGGCTGGCATCAGCAGTGGCGGACGCCGCTCCGAACCGCACTCGACGGCTTGCGGGATCGCCTTGCCAATATCTATGAGGAAGAAGCCGGAGCGCTGCTCACCGATCCTTGGGCGGCACGGGATGACTACATCGCGCTGCTTAAAGATGGATCCCGGCTAAGTTGGGCATCGTTCCTTGAGCGTTGGCAGCGACGTTCGCTGACTGGTCACGAACTTGATGCACTTGAGCAACTACTTGAAATGCAGCATCAGGCGCTCCTGATGTTCACTTCGTGCGGCTGGTTCTTCGACGACATCGCCGGATTGGAAACGGTGCAAGACCTTCAATATGCCTGCCGGGCGCTCGAATTGGGACAGGAGCGTTTGCTTCGTCAAGGGTTTGGCGTTGAAGCCGTCCGTCTCGAAACCGACTTCCTCACAACACTATCTGGGGCTGCCGGTAACCGGAGCAACTGGCAGGGCGGCAAAGTTGTCTTCGACCGGATCGTCCGGCCCCGGGCGCTGTCGAAGTTGCTGCAGGAACTATGCGACCTCGATGAATCCGGATGGGAAGCGCTCTACCCCGCAGACTCGAGCCTTCCCCCCGACCCGATGAGCCACGCCCGGATCGCCTACGAACGTCTGACCGTCGCAATGGATAAGGCACTCAACCGACTGGCGCTGCTTTTGGGGGAATCGGTTCCCACCACAGAACACCTCGCCACCACGCTCCGCGCGGTCGGGCATTGCCGCGCGATCCCGCTTCCGGTGAACCTCTACCGCCTCGAAACCGCCGTCTGGCAGTTGGGTCAGCGGCACCTGCCGGAGCAACGTGCCTACGCCGGGAGCGGCGACCCGGCATCCCGCGAGTGGTGCTGCCTCTATGAAGCGCTCGCCGGGTCGTTACAGATCGTGGTGGTGCAGTAACGGCAGGTTATGTCCGGCGAAAGGCTTGTATCTCCCGGAACGATGAGGTAATTTAGATGATGAAGTAGATGATATGCGTAGCGCCGCCATCTTGGCGGCATATTGCCAGCAGGATGCTGGCGCTATGTATATCATCATCATCATCATCATCTTATGACGCTTGACGCTATGCAAATGCGCCTCCGGCGGTTGTTCCCGCTCGGCTGGTTATCGGCCAGCCTTCTCTTATCCTGTTCTTCCGGCTCCCGGACGGAGTTCGTCACCATCGGCACGGGCGGGATGACGGGCGTCTATTATCCGGTCGGCGGCGCGATTGCCAAACTGCTGAACGATCGTGTCGATCAGTTCGGCCTCAAGGCGACGGTCCAGTCCACCGGCGGATCGGTCTTCAACATCAACGCCCTCATGTCGGGCGACCTCGAGTTTGGCATCGCCCAGTCCGATCTCCAGTATCAGGCAGTAAAGGGCACCGGCGAATGGGATGGCAAGCCGCATACGGGTCTGCGCAGCCTGTTCAGTTTGCACAGCGAGATCGTTACGTTGATCGCCTCCGATCCATCGGGCATTTGGAAGCCGGTCGATATGAAAGGCAAGCGGGTTGCCATCGGACCGCCCGGATCGGGGATGCGCCGCAACGCCATCGACGCCCTCGCGATTGCCGGGCTCTCCCTGTCCGACATCAAAGCCGAAGACCTCCAGCCGGTCGAGTGCGCCGGGATGCTGCAGGATGGCCGGATCGACGCCTACTTCTACACCGTCGGGCATCCCAATGGCTCGATCAAGGAAGCCGTAGCCGGGACGACGCCGGTGCACTTCGTCCCCTTCGACGACGTCGGAACGCTCTATCAGGACAAGCCTTATTACACCCCTGCCGTGATCGACATCGCCCCCTATCCCGGGGTTACCAATAAGGAGCCGGTGCCCAGTTTCGGGGTCAAAGCGACGATGGTCACCTCGGCGAAGGTTACGGATAACGCCGCCACCGGGCTGGTGAAGGTCGTATTCGACAACTTCGAAGACTTCCGGGCGCTGCATCCTGCGCTCGGAGGACTTGAGATGAACCGTATGCTCGAGGGGCTGACGGCTCAGCTTCACCCGGCGGCAGAGAAGTTCTATCGCGAGCGCGGGCTGCTGCAATAGGTCCGCCTCCCGACAGCGACCGGACACCAGCAGCAGAGATCGAGTCGCCTACCGGTCATGAAGATATGCTGCGGCGAGCCGAGCAAGCCGTTGCCGACGAGGTCTCGGGGCCGCGCCATTTTTCCGGCTGGCAACTCTACCTTGTTCTGGCGATAGCCACCTCGTGGTCGCTCTTTCAACTCGCCACCGGCAAGGTCCTGGTGCTCAATTCGTCGGTCGTCCGTTCGGTGCATCTCGCCTTCGCGCTCGCACTCGCCTTTGTCTCATTCCCGCTGATTCGTCGTCCCTCTTCGGCCGGATTCCTCACCCGGCTGGCTCCGCGCGACCGGTTCCATCCGCTCGATTTAATTCTCGCGGCCGTAGCCGCCTTTGCTGCGCTCTACGTGGTGCTCGACTACGACGGCTTGGCGGCGCGCATCGGGCATCCGTTACCGCGCGACCGTGTCGTCGGCATTGCGCTGATGCTGCTGCTGCTCGAAGGCGGACGCCGGGTGCTCGGGCTTCCTCTTCCGACCATTGCGACGGTGATGTCGTCGCTCGCCTTTCTGGGGCCTTATCTGCCATCCGCGATCGCCTTTCGGGGGGTTTCGCTCGACCGCTTCCTCGGTCAGATAACACTCTCCAATGAGGGTATTTTCGGCATCCCGCTCGGGGTTTCGGCGAACATCGTCTTCCTTTTCGTCCTCTTCGGAGCGATGCTCGAACGGGCCGGCGGCGGGGCCTGGTTCATCCAACTGGCGACCTCGCTCCTGGGCGCCTTTCGGGGCGGTCCGGCCAAGGCTTGCGTAGTGGCGTCGGGGCTGGTCGGTATGGTGTCAGGCTCGTCAGTCGCCAATGCCGTCACTGCCGGGACGCTGACCATCCCGCTGATGAAGTCGATCGGCTATCCGCCGCGCAAAGCGGGAGCCATCGAGACCGCCTCCTCAGTCTGGGGTCAGTTGATGCCTCCGATCATGGGCGCGGCGGCGTTTATCATGGCCGAATACCTGAACGTTCCTTATCTGACTGTCGTCAAGTCGGCTATTATCCCGGCGATCCTCGTCTATGCTGCGATGTTTTTCATCGTTCACGTGGAGGCCTGCAAGTTAGGGCTGAAAGGCATCCCTCGCATTGAACTGCCGAAGTTCTTCCCGACGCTGACCAGTGGTTTGCATTACCTGATTCCCATCGGGGTGCTGGTCTATAAACTGGTCGTCCTACGGCATACGCCCGAGTCGTCGGCATTCCTCGCCATAAGCACACTTGCCGTCCTGATCGTCGTTCAGGAGTTGCTTCGTGCAGTTCGGAAGGGCGCCGGCCGGAATGCCGCGCTCCGCAATGGAATCGCACTAATCGGCTCGAGTTTGGCCGGGGGCGCCCGGAATATGACCGGCGTCGCCATCGCGACGGCTTCCGCCGGGATCATCATTGGCGTGATGACGATGGGGCCGGGCGGGATGGTGAATGAGGCGGTCGAGCGACTATCAGGCGGCAGCATCATGCTGCTGCTGCTCATCACAATGCTCGCCAGTCTGGTGCTCGGTATGGGACTCCCGACGACGGCCAACTATATTGTAATGGCCAGTCTGACCGCGCCGATCATTGTCAGCGTCGGCTCGAACCTCGGCCTTGAGGTGCCGCTTATAGCAGCGCACATGTTCGTATTCTATTTTGGCATCTGCGCCGACATCACGCCGCCAGTGGCGCTGGCTGCCTTTGCATCGGCCGGGATCGCCCGCTCAGATCCTTTGAAGACCGGCTTTCAGGCGTTCTGGTATGCCTTGCCGACTTTCGTCCTGCCATTTATGTTCATCTTCAACCACGACCTCTTGCTGGTGGGGGTCGATCACTGGTGGGAAGCAGTCGTAGTAGCCGGAACCGGAATGATAGCGGCAATCTCACTTGCCTCAATTTTACAGGGTTGGCTGCTGACCCGCCTGAAGTGGTATGAAGGGGCGATGCTTGCAATTTCCGTAGTTCTCCTCTACCGGCCTTATCTCACCAGCAATGTGCTCGGGCTTGGATCGAAGTGGGGGGCTTATGGTATCGCGATTCTGCTCTGGGGAGGGGTCTGGTTCATGCAGAGGGTGCGCAGAACGGGTCCAAAGGCGACCTGAAGCGCAGGTAAACGAATCCAAGGGAAAAAAATGCGACAACTGTTGACCATCATCGGGCTGCTACTGATGGCCGCGACTGCAATGGCGGAAATCACCATCGACTGGTGGGGATTGGCCGCGTTTCGGGTGCGTTCGGAGGAGACCCGCGAATACACCACTATCGCCTTCCCCGGTGCGCCGGGGGAACTGCTGAAGACGATACAGGACGGCACCACCCGCACCGGCTACCAGTTGGGGCTTCGCCTTGGAGTGCGCGAAGACCTCGCCATCGGCCTCACCTTTCGCAGCGGACTTTATGGTCGGGCGCAAGTAATGCTGCAGGACATTACCAGCCGGGAGGGTCTCCTTCCTGCGATTCAAGAAGCCTACATCGACTGGAACGTTGAATTTGCGCGGGTTCAAATGGGGCGCATTCCGCAAGCCGGGACAGCGCTCTGGGACCTCTATGCTGCGACCGCTCAGACCGACTTCCGGATGGACGATCCGCGCGACGGCGTCTTCAACGACCGGATGGCGGCGCTGAACGGCGTCCGGCTTGGGGTACCAGTCGGGGCCTTCGATATCCGCGGAGTCTATCATACCGACTATACCACCGGTTTTCAGCGCACTGAGCAAGGCGCTACCGTGCGCACTGTTCGCAGCCCGGACCAGTATATTTTCCTGTTCGGCTTCGATTGGGATGGCAGCCGGATGCCGTTGCCGGGAACATTCTCGGCTGTTACCCGGGATCTGAAGATCAGTTTTGACTACGGTTTTCCGAGTCGGGCTGCAGTGGGCAGCGACCTCAACTCGCGAAGCGCACCGGAACGGGAATGGCCCGACTTCGTTTATGCCGATGAGTCGCTCTGGGGAGCATCGGTGCGCAAGAGCGTCGCCATGGTGACTGTAGCAGCCGGCTATGCCCATACCCGGCGGGACAGCGTCTATGAAGCCGACTTCAAGGATTTGACCCTGACCGCCGACATCTACGGCGTCAAGCCGACGGTGCGTTACCAGGAGGGTTTGCAGACCCACGAAGCGGGAATTTATAGAGGTAACGAAGTGAAGCGGACGGCGTGGCATTTCCTTGCCGCCTACGATTTCAAGGGCGTCGAGATCCAGCCCCGGATGATTCTCTTCCGCACCGACATCGCCGGCTTCCGCGAGCGGATACAGACCCGGGTTGAGTTAACGACCTCGGTGAGGTTTTAGTATCAAATGGAAGATTTTTCGTAGCAGGAGTGTCGTTCCCGCATAAGAGTCGGTCTGAGATTTGACAACCTTGTGCCGTCGGGTGAGGACACCCGACGGCATGCGATTGTAAATAAAATACAACTGGTGTCAGGTGAGGACACCTGACACCACCGATTGACAGGTGGGGACACCTGACACCACCGATTGTCAGGTGGGGACACCTGACACCACCGATTGACAGGTGGGGACACCTGACACCACCGATTCACATTCTCGGACAGACTCGTGAGCGGGAATCCAGCCAAGTCAATCAGATTTGGATGCCCGCCTGCAAGGGCCGAACGGTCCCAGTGCAAATTGACAGTCCCTCCTTTTACCAGTTGCCCTTTCAGGCATAAGAATTGCTTTGATTAGCGCCATTATCCCGCACGCGGGCGGCCGGGAGATGCTCGCCGAGTGCCTCGAAGCGCTCTTTCAAACGCAAGATGTCGCCGTCGAAGCGGTGATCGTTGTCAACGGCTCGAGTGAGACCGCCGCCGATTGGGGTGCAGAAGATCGTTCGGACGTGCAAATTTTGCGCTACGAGCGCAAAATTGGGTTCGCGGCGGCCTGTAACCAGGGGGTGGAAGCCGCTCGCGGCGACCTGATCTTCCTGCTCAATAACGACGCTGTCGTCGCACCGACCGCGCTGCGGATCCTGCAGGATTCCCTCGAGGCCGACGACCGCCTCGCCGCGACGGTCCCCAAGTTGCTCTATTACTTCGATCCGACCCGGTTCGACTACGCCTCCGCTGCTGGAGGCTTGATAGACCGCTACGGATTCCCCTTTGCACGAGGTCGGATTTTCGATCATATAGAGAGTGACGGGGGGCAGTATGATGCCCCTGCCGAGGTCTTCTGGGGCGCCGGAGCCGCGCTAATGGTCCGGAAATCGCTATGGATGCAGTCCGGCGGGCTTGAAGAGCGCTTCTTTGCCCATATGGAGGAGATCGACCTCCTCTGGCGGCTGCAGTTGATGGGCTATTCGGTCAGGGCGATTCCCGAATCCATCGTCCGGCATCGGGGCGCAGTTACCATCCGGAGCGGGTCGTTCCAGAAGGCTTTTCTCAATCACCGCAACAGTCTCTGGATGCTGGTGCGGAACTACCGTCCGGCGACTTTATGGCGCTATTTTCCCGGACGTATAGCGCTCGACGCGGCGTTTGGTCTCTATAGCCTGGCGCGATTCGACTTCAAGTCCGTATGGGCGGTCTTACGGGCTTGGGCGGCACTATTCCTTTCGGTTCGTTTCATTGTGAATGGACGGAGGCGCGTTAGGGAGTTGCGCCGGGTAGATGATTCGGTTATCTTAGAAAGAATGTTCCCGCGCTCCATTGCGTGGCAGTTCTTTGTGAAGGGGCGTCGGAGGGCGAACGAACTGCCTTCCGACGATTAGCCGGATCCGCCGACAGAATAGGTTGGCTGGATCTTGGGGGGGATGAGGAGTTCTTGATTGTTCGCTTGCAGAGTCTGGTTCCGGCGTGTCGGTTCGGGACGCGCGGAGCCCTTTTTAGCAACCTTAGGAGGCAACCCAATGGTCAGAACGGTAGGGGCGCTATGCCTGGCCGCACTCATCGCACTGCTGCCGGCCGTCGCGCCGGCGGCGCATCCGCATAAATACGGCGTGGAGTTCCAAGTGGGCGGAGGCTGGCACGCCATGGGCGATGTGAACGACTTCGTCCCCTCTCCCCAGTTCAGCAACATCGAACCGGACAAGATCGGCATCGGCGCACTTGCCGGCGTTGGCATCCTCTACCGGGGGATGGACGATTTCGGCTGGCAGTTCGGCTACAACCGGCTCTTTATGGTCTCGAAGTACCGCATCAGCGCCTACCTCTCACCGGTCGAGAGTTGGGCCGAGCAGACGGTCTCCGGCGGCGAAATCTACGCCCAGGCGACCTGGTTCATGCCTACCGACTTCGGTGAGTTCTCGTTCGGTGTCGGGCCGGCTTTCTATTCGGCGACCCTGGACCGCACCATCGACATCGTTCAGGACGGACAGACCCACTTGACCGCCGGGACTTTCGCCAATGCCGAAGGCAAGGGCTTTGGGCTGGCTGGTTCGCTCGGTATCGAAATTCCCCTGAAGGATATGATGGGGCTTGGCATCATCTTCGGCGGGCGCCTTGCCACGGTGGAGAAACTGATCTACACCGACGCAAGCGATACGGAGCGGACGGTCTTCGTCGGCAGCAGCAACCAGACGTTGGCGGTCGATTACAGCGGCGCCTTCATGAAGATCACCCTTCGCTCCTACTTCAAGCCGGGCAGCGGCTGGCGGCAGCCGAAGAACTGAAACCGGCTGCGGAGGGTGCAGCGGGCTGTGCGCTCTGTGAGCCCGGAACCGCTTTCACCCCCTATCTGGAACTGACCGACCGCCTCGCCGGCCGGGAGGCTCCGACATATCGCCTCGTCCGTTGCGAAGGTTGCGGGCTCGTCTATCTATGCCCGCGACCGCTTGGCGCAGATAGCAGCGCTTATCATCGAGAGGAAGGGTATGATCCCTTCCTCTCGCTCGTCCGGCCTATGGGACTCTTCGACCGCGCCTACGGCCTGGCGCGCGGCTGGACGACGCGATGGAAGAAGCGACTTGTGGGGCGCCTGATTCAGCCCGGCAGACGGATCCTCGACGTCGGCTGCGGGACGGGTGAGTTTCTTGCCGCGCTGTCGGGAGACTACGAAGTTTTCGGCCTCGAGCCCGATCCCGACGCCGCCCGGTGGGCTCGGGCGCAGTATCACCTCGATGTTCGCGCCGGTCACCTCGAACCTGAAGTCTATCCTCCTGACTGCTTTGACCTGATCACCTTCTGGCACGCGCTGGAGCACATACCGGATCCGCTGGGAGCGCTTGCCCTGGCGCGCCAACTCCTGAAAGAAACCGGCTATCTGCTCATAGCGGTCCCCAACTGCTCGGCGCTTGATGCCCGCCTCTATGGGCGGCATTGGGTCGCCTACGACGCTCCCCGCCATCTCTGGCACTTCACTCCCGACACGCTGCCTGCCTTGGCTGCACGAGCCAGTTTTCATCTCCTCCGCTCCCGGATGCTCCCGCTCGACCTCTTTTACAACGCCCTCTGGAGTGAACGTATCAGTATTGCCGAAAAGGGCTTTGCCGCGCTGCCCGGGGCCGTGCTGCGACTTCCCCTGGGCGTGCCGGCTGCGTTCCTGCACGGGCTCGTCACCGGCCGCTATTCGGGAATGCTCTACCTTTTTGGAATGTAGAATTAAGTGCTTATCCGTAAATAATTGACTTTTCGTCAATCGTTCCTTATATTGTTTCCCAAGGTGTTCAAACGGGGGTCTTATGCCTCGCATCGAATCT
>VGIQ01000089.1 GCA_016867835.1 Calditrichota bacterium
CGGGCACAACCTCTGGGTCGGCGGCTGGGGTCCCGGCAACATCCGCATCTACGATGACGGCACGACCGAAGCCTACTGGCTCATTTACGATATTAGCTCGGGCACAGTTGAAAGCGGTGCCGATCAAAACGTTATCGTGACGCTCGACGCGACCGGTGCGCTCGACGGGGACTACGAAGCCGATATGATCATCGACTCGAATGCCCCGAACGATCCGCAGATTCTGGTCAACGTCCGACTCAGCGTGCAGGGCGCGCCCGACATCGAGGTCAGTTGGGATATCGGTCAGGACGAGAATCTGATCGACTGGAACCGGTATCACCGCGATCTCTTTACGGGCGGCCGCTACATTGTCCCCGTAACTATCGCCAATACCGGGACGCTCGCACTGAACATCGGTTCGATCACCAGCGACAATGAGTTCTTCCTCTCGGATCCGGATCAACTGGTGATTGCGGCGCGGGATGAAGCAGTGGTCAATTTCATTATTGCGGCGCGGGAAGATGGCCGTCATGAGGGGACGATGACCATTGCCTCGGACGACCCGGACGAGCCGGAGGTCGTGATCAACCTCCTCGGCGTAACCGAAGCGCCGCCGCAGATCGTCGTCGATCCGCAAATGATCGAAGATGATCTGAATACCGGACAGACCGCGGAGCATGTCATCAACATCGCCAACGACGGCGCTGCGCCGCTGTTCTGGGAAATCGACCATGAGGTGATCCAGGAGCCGGATGGCGGTCTGCGCCGCGACGCTAATGGCCGCGCCCTGCGCAATGCCGATGGCGCACCACGGCGAGACCCGGCGGGCGATCTGGTCGCTCAGTTCAATGGCCCGAATGTGGTGAACCAATACTGGTCGCCGATTGGCTACGATCGCGACAACGATCTGGTCTATCTGTCGAGTTACTCGACCAGTCTGATCGTCGTCTATACCCACAACAACTACCGGGACTTCCAGGAGGTTCGCCGCTGGGCGATGCCGAATCCAATGGACGGCTGCTGGATGGACGGGGTGCTCTATGCCAACCAGCACGGGCAGATGTTCCTGCACCGCTGGGATGCAAATGGCAACAACCTCGGCAACTTCAACGTCGGCTTCCAGTTCTACGGCGTAGCCGCGGATCAGGAGAACCGCCGGATGTTCTTCCGCGAGCAGGTCGGTCCGAACTACGACATCCGGGTGCACCAGGTTGACGACAACGGCAATCTGGGGCAGCGGATCGGCTCGATCAGCAACTGGATTCCGATGATGGAGAACAACTTCATCCCCTACCAGATCGAGTGGGTCTTCAAGCATCCGGAGGGACAGTTGTGGGCCAGCAACGGCAATATGCGGTTGAACCAGATCCAGATCAATGAGGATAACTGGCAGGCGGTGCGCCGGGTGGTGTCGTTCCCCAACGGCGGAGCGAACCAGGCTTACGACGCAGTGGTGCACGACGGCCACCACCTCTGGCAGGGCGGCTTCGCGCTGAACAACTTCCGCATTTACGAGGACGGCGTTACGGAAGTCTATTGGCTCGGTTACGATCCCAAGGAAGGTTCGATCGAAGCCGGCGGCGATGTCAACGTCATCGTCACCCTGAATGCGGTCGGCGCACTCGACGGGCGCCACGAAGCGGTGATGAACATCCGGTCCAATGACCCCGACGACGGAGTCGTCCAGGTCTCGGTGATCCTTGATGTCAGCGGCGCTTCGGACATCGAACTCGAGTGGGCTATCGGACAGGATGCGAACCTTATCGACTTCAACCGTTACCACCGCGATCTCTTTACCGGCGGCCGGTATCCGATGCCGCTCACGATTCGCAACGTCGGGACGCTGGCTCTCGAAGGGACGTTGACGACGTCCGACGATGCGCTCTTCAGCACCGATCCGGCAGAGTTCAACATCCCCGTTCGACAGTCGCAGGTGGTGCAGGTCTTCATTCACGCCGAAGAAGACGGCCGGCATGAGGGTCAGTTGACGATAGAGTCGAACGATCCGGATCTGCCCGAGATCGTGATCGATATGGTCGGCGTGACAGGCGCTCCGCCGGTTATGGTTGTCGATCCTCAGGCGATCGAAGACGAACTGGTAACCGGCGACATTCGGGAGTATCCGATCAACATCGCCAACGATGGCGGTGCGCCGCTCTACTGGGAAGCCGAGCATGAGATCATCCGCGAACCGGAAGGCAACCGGCGGCGTGACGCGAACGGGCGTTCACTACGCTCAGCCGACGGTGGCCCGATGCGCGACGATCCGGGCGACCTGATCGCGCAATTCAACCAGCCGCAGGGCGCCGGAGTCAACATCTACTGCTCACCGGTGGGCTACGACCGGGAGAACGACCTGGCGTTCATCACTATCTACAACAGTTCGATCCTCGCGGTCTATACCCATGACGACTACCGGGACTTCCGCGAGGTTCGCCGCTGGCAGGCGACCAATCCGATGGACGGCGGCTTCTACGAGGGCGTGGTTTACATCTGCAACCTGAACCAGCCGACCCAGGTCTGGCGCTTTGACGTGAATGGCAACAACATCGGCAATATGAATGCCGGTATCAATGCCTACGGCATCGCATTCGACCACGAGGAGGGCTGGTGCTTCATCAAGGAGCAGGCTGGTAATCAGCCCGTCCATGTCTATCGGATGGACGGGAACAACCTGGGCCAGCGCATCGGGACGATCAACAACTGGGTGCAGCACGCAGCCAACAATGTGAACGTCTATGCGCTGGAGTGGGTATCGAAGCATCCCGACGGGCAACTCTGGATCGGCCAGGGCGGTCTCAACAACAACGGGAATCAGAACCTCTATCAGGTGCATATCAACACCGAGAACTGGGCGTCCGATGCCGCGGTGTTGAACTTCCCGGCGGGTATTTCGCAGCCTTACGATGCTGCCGCCCACGACGGCTACAATCTCTGGGTCGGCGGCTGGGGTCCCGGCAACATCCGCATCTACGATGACGGCACGACCGAAGCCTACTGGCTCTACTACGATCCATCAGATGGCCGGATCGATCCGGGCGGCGATGCCAACCTGATCGTTACGCTTAACGCCAGCGGCATCCCCGCGGGCGACTATGAAGCCTCGCTCTTCATCAGTTCCAACGATCCTCAGAACGAGGTCGTTGAGGTGTCGATCCGGATGTCCGCGCTTGAGGCGCCGGCTATCAATGGCAATCCGATCCCGAATCCGATTGTAGGCGCCCAGCCGATGGTGTTCCCGCGCACCTATGTCGGGGCGCAGGCGGTGCGGGCGATTGTGATCACCAACACCGGCTCCGGGCGGTTGGATCTCGATCAGGTGGTCATCGACAACGAAGAGGACTTCGAGACCGATCTGAACGCTGCCAGTTTGCAGCCGGGCGAGTCGCTCGAAGGGACGGTAACCTTCCATCCCCAGACGCCGAATGAACGACAGGGACGTCTCACCATCATGTCGAACGCTGAGAACGTTCAGGACGGGACGGTCTGGTGGGACCTCGTCGGAATCGGTCAATTGCCGGCTTCGATTGCGACCCGGCCGGAAGCCGGGGCGACGATCCGGCAGGGGCTGGCTCCGGGAGCCGATCCGGCTTCGCAGCCGCTCTTCATTATGAACGTGGCTGATGAAGGCGGCGAAATGCTCAACTGGCGGATCGAGGTCGATGAGAATCGCGACGACGGAATGGGACGGCGTGACGCCAGCGGACGCGGCCTTAGGAACGCCGACGGGCGCGGCCCGGTGCGCGACAATCCCGGTGATGTGTTGCAGCGCATTCAACTGGCACATCCCGGCAACCTCGGGATGGGCTGGGACGACGAGAACCAGGTCATGTGGACGTCGCATACGGACCAGGCGGCCAACGGCTGGATCAACGGCTACCACTGGAATGGCCAGGAGATCACCGAGACTGAGGAGTTTCGGCCGCAAGGCGGATTCCTGGTGCTCGGGCTGACCTACAATGCCGGCAACATCTATTGCAGCATGTGGGCCAACTCCTGGATTCAGCGCTACAACACCCGTGGTGAATTGCTGCAGACGATCAACACCCCCGCCATTGTGATGGGGACGGCGGTCGATCCGGAGCGCGGGTATCTCTTCTGCATCACCTATCCCAACGTGATCCTCTACGTGCTCGACATCAACGACAACTACCGGGTGGTCCGGGAGATTCAGAACGTGATCGGTCAGGGCGGGAATGCCGACTTCCGCGGACGCCTTACCTGGGTGCCTCAGCACCACGACGGCCACCTCTGGATGTCGTTCTCGTTCCGGGCCTGGCAGTTGAATCTGGACTATGAGGACTGGAGCCTCGACATCGTTCAGGACTTCGCCGCCGACACCGATGTCCGGTCGTTCGGTATCGGGCATGACGGGCATAACCTCTGGTTCGGTCGCAATGGCAACAACAATGCTGCCATTGTCGATGACGGCCGGGGCGAAGGCATCCCGTGGCTCACGGTCGATCCCATGCGGGGTTCGACGGAAGCCGGCGGCGAGACGGAGGTTACGTTAACCTTCGACGCCACCGATCTTGAGCCGGATCAGACCTACGGCGGGACGTTGACGATTCGTTCCAACGACATCCAGAATCCAGCCATAGAGATCAATGTCGAACTCGTAACCGGTGGCTTCGAGCCCGAGCATTTCCAGTGGGTTGAAGGCGAAGCGAACCACAGTCTGCTCGTAACCGAAGCGACGTTTGACGATGCGCCGCTGCCGAGCGGCTGGGAGATCGGCGTCTTCTCGCCGCGTGGAGTCTGCTCGGGTGCCGTGGTCTGGATTCGCGACGGTCAGCCCCATGGCTTCGCGGCTTGGGGAGAAACCGACGGGAACGAGCAGTTGCGGCCCAACGAAGCCATGTCGTTCCGCTTCTGGGACTACAATGCGCAGCGGGAATGGGCTGCTCGTCCGACCATTCAGGAAGGTCCAGCGGTCTATCTGCCGAATGAGTTCACTGCGCTGACGCTTTCGGGCGCGCCGTTCAAGAATCTGCTGGTCCTGTTCAACGCCAACTGGAACCTGATCTCGATCAATGTGACGCCCGACCGTGCGCTCTGGGCACGCGACGAGGGTCCGGACATCATCCGGATGACCAACCAACTGCGCATCGATCAGCAGAACCATCACATTCTGTTGATGAAGAATGAGCGGGGTCAGTTCTACAACCCGCGCTTCGGCTTCAACAACATTCCCTACTGGAACCTGACCGAAGCGTATCAGGTGAAGATGAATGAAGCGGTCGAGACGGTCTGGTCGGGTCAGCCGATCGCACCGGATGCCGATGTCCCGATCGCGACGGGGTGGAACTTCATCGCCTACTTCCCGGACTACCAACTTCGATGTGTTCCGCCTGACTTCTACGCCATCTCGCCGATTCTCAATCATGTTCTTCTTGTGAAGGACGTCAGCGGCCGCTTTGCCAATCCTCGCTTCCGGTTCAGCAACATGAACCCGTGGCGGGAGACGCAGGGCTACCAGATCAAAGTCGATGCCGATGTGACGCTCAACTATCCGGAGCCGCAGGAGCAGCAGTTGGCGGTTCAGCGGACCGGGCGCACGGCGGAGGGTGCTCTGGCCGGACACTGGAGCGATCCAGCGATGACCGGGCACAATATGTCGGTGCTCATCACTTCGATTCGCGGACTGAAACTCGAAGCGGGTGATCAGGTGGCGGCATTCAGCCCCTCGGGCCGGCTGGTTGGACTTGGAACGGCGGTAGATGGTCAGTTCGGTCTGGCGGTGTGGGGCGACGATCCTTCGACGGAAGCGGTCGAAGGCCTGATGCCGGGCGAAGCCTTCTCGCTCAAGGTCTGGTCGTCTCGCGACGACCGGGTCTATGACCTGAATGCGGCGGCGTTGAAGGAAGGCAGCCTCGTCTATGAGATTGACGGGTTTGCGGCACTCGATGTGTCGGCGGTTACGGTTCCGTCTGAGTTCTATCTCGGTCAGAACTATCCAAACCCGTTTAACTCGACGACCCGGCTTGCCTATGGTCTGCCCGAGGCTTCACGCGTTAAGGTGACCGTCTATGACGTCGCCGGCCGCGCGATCGCCAGGGTGCTGGATCGTGAGCAGGTCGCCGGGCACTACACCATCGCGGTGGATGGATCGGGCTTGACGGCAGGCATCTATCTGGTGAAGGTGGAGGCCGGCTCGTTCAGCGCCATCCGCAAGGTGATGCTGGTGAAGTAGTGCAGAATGGTGGCTAAGGGCAGGAATGCCCGATGCCGCTGTGGAAATGTCCGTCCCCCCGGTCGTTACGGCCGGGGGGACGGGTTTTTTTTGAAGATGTGCGATTCCGTCGGAGGATAATGATGTCGGGGGTAGGATGAGCCGCGTAGGGTCGGATTCCGATCCGACCATTGGGGTGGTGGTATCGTGTGTACGATCGAATTGGTATTCGCGCCTGCACTGACAACTACAAATTGCTTCTCATCCAGATCTGTGGATCTAATTGTCAGTAGGTTTTTCTGAACGAAGTGAAGAATCCTGTCTGGATGAGTCCCTTCACTACGTTCAGGGTGACAACAACATCCGCTACCAAGTCACCGATCGTCCCGGACTTCCCTTCTACTTCAATAACACCACCTTTCGCGTCTCCACCCGGTCGCCCTGCTGAAGTCTAACAAGATAGAGGCCGGGCGCTGCAGACGCGGCGTCCCAGACTGTTGTGCCGGTTAGATCGGTAATGTTCAAATACTCGCGGCCGCTGAGGTCGTGAATCGTGAGCCTTCCGGGTGAATCTTGCACCAGGCCAAAGCGAACGGTGAGGGCGGAATTGAAGGGATTGGGATGCAGCGATAGCAATCCAAACTGAGCCGGAAGCGACGACCATTCCCGACCCGCCGCATCCGGCTCAACCACCATCACGTCCCAGCGCACCAAGTCCTGCTCTACCGGATTGGAAAGCCTCCCGGTTACGGAGTGCGCACCGAGGTCGTCAAAGCGCAACAGGATGCTTGCGCTATCGGCTCCGGGCACAGGGAGGCGGTCGTATTGCCATTCATAGCGCATCTCGGGATCATCGTCACTGGGAACGATTCGGAACCTGATCGTATCTCCCGGGGCGACCGTCAGGTTCTCATCGTCAGGCCCGTAACTCCATATCAGCCCGCGGACATCGACGTTCCATATCACTTCATCGGAGAGGTCAGCGATGTAAGCCGTTCCGTTGAGAGCAAATCGTCCGGGGCGATTGAACTGCACCGTAACTTCCGACGCGGTGCCGATCAGTTGCGAATCTACGATAGCCTCCACATCGGAGATGAACCATAGATATTCCAGCGCAATCGGATCGAGTATTGTGGCTACGGAGTCGATTGATAGGGTGAGTTCGGATCCCCGCCGGAGCGGAATGTCGAGTATATCGGGGGTTGCGCGAACGATAAAGAAGTCGTCAACCAATACCTGCCATCTCAGGGAAACCGTGTTGCGGCCGTCAGACACCCGGCATAGAACCTGAGACCACCCAAGGTCATTGAAGGTGATCTCGACTGTGGTGTCGGTTGAGACGGTATCGCGGTCGTGAGTCCAAAGGTAGGATAGTGGGTCGTTCTGCTGATCGACGGCACGGACCAGGAACCGGAGGGTCGTTTCGGGGAGGATAATGAGGTTGGTATCCTGCGGCTCCCAATAGAGAATGAGCGGTTCGAGTCGCTCGGGAATCAGTTTGATCAAGACCCCATCCAAACCCATTGGCACCGGGTGATCGATCGTCCCGACGCCCAGAATCGAATTGTCCTGCCCCCTGATGACCGACCAGAACCTAATGGTGCCGCGCATGAACCGCCCCATAGGATCGTCGAAGGTCCTGCGCCAGGCTTCGACGCCGTCAAAGCCGGTGCGGACCATCTTCAGTTTCGAGACCCGCGCCTGCAGGTCTGCCGATTCTCCGACAATAGCATAGCCTCCGGACTGCGGCGCCAGGATGGACCAACCCTGCTCGAAGGAGGACTCATTCTCCGGTTCGTAACTCTCCATCCATTGCATTTCACCATCAGCGTCGGCGTAGATAAGGAAGAAATTGTCGTATTGCCGGTTGGGAGGGGTGTGGTAGCCGGTGATGGCAAATCCGCCGTCAAAGGTGGCGGTGATGCCGCGCCCGCAGGAGGGTCCGATAGGATAGATTTCGTTCCACAGCATTTCGCCGCGCAGATTGATCTTCATAAACCAGACCTGCAACGGTCCATCAGGACCTCGGCGCGCCATTCCGGTCGCCACGACGCCGCCGTCGGTTTCACGCATAAAGTAGATGTCGCAAAATCCCCCGGGATCGTAGGAGCGGTCCCAGAGCACTTCCCCTTCGCCGTCGATCTGGACCATCCGTCCCAGCCGGTAAGCGCTATTCAGGTGTCCCAGCAGGAGGAACTCACCGCTCTTCAGTTCGATCAGCGAGTGGCAAATGCCGCCGCCATAGACGTTCCACCAGATCTCCTCACCCTCGGCATCGACGAGCAGTGCGGAAAATTCACCATTCAAGGTGCAGCCGACCAGAAAGTCGCCATTCTCCGATTCGATGATAGCCCAGACATTGCCAATCCGGGCGCCATCCTCACCGTAGGTTCTGGACCATATAACCCGGCCATCGTCAGCCACCCGGTTGATCCATAACCGTGCGTCAGCCATGCCGCAGGTTACATAGCCGCCATCAACCGGAGCGTAGATGTCTTCAATCTGCTCCTGACCGCCCATGTCATAGAAGCGAATCCAGTCGATCTGGTTCTGTGCCAGAGCGGGCATCGCAAGCGCCAATACTGCGCAGGATAGAAACACCAATGGTCTCAAGGTCAACCTCATAGTGAACATATCTTTATCGTAGCGGGATGGTCGGATTGGAATCCGACCCTACGCGAATCATTCAGTCAATGAGAAAATTATTATTAGACAGTGCAGCATACAATGTCATCAGTAAGACAGACATTCTTGTCTGTCTTAAGGACAGGCAGGAATGTCTGTCCTACTGGACGATACCACAATATAATGCACTGCTTAATATATAACTGACACAACGATGAAGTCAAAATATACAATCCCAAGCGCATCATCACGAACTGCCAAAACTGACCTGCCGTCCCAACTTCCAGTTCGGATGTCGGGACGGCAGGCTGGGCAAGTAAACGCGCCTTTAGAGACCTCTCTGGAGCGCCATACCGAGTTTGAAGATCGGGAGGTAAATCGTGACGATGATCGAGACCACCACTGCCCCGATGGCGACGATCATCATCGGCTCGATCAGCGAGGTGAGCCGTTCGACGACAGCATCGACCTGCTTGGCGTAAAAGTAAGCCGCCTTGTCGAGCAGTTTGTCCATTTCACCGGTCTCTTCGCCGGTCGCGATCAACTGAATCAGGGTCGGCGGGAAGACGTCGGTCTTCTTCAGCGCCACCGAAATCGCGAAGCCATCCTTGATCAGCATCTTCGACGTCTCAAGCGCCCGCACCATCACCCGGTTGCCGAGCACCCGCTGGACGTGGCCAAGCGACTCGATCACCGGCACGCCCGAGCCGAGCAGAATCCCGAAGGTCTTGGCGAACTTATTCATCTGCGAGTTTTCGACCAGCATCCCGAAGACCGGGAAGTGGAGTTTGATGGTGTCGAAGATGAGTCCGCCCTTCTCGGTCATCGAACTGATCCACATCATGAAGACCGCGACGATGCTGATAGCAAGAAAGGGGATGAAGTTGCGGCTGACGGTCTGCGACAGCGCTACCAGCGCGCGGGTCGGGCCGGGGAGTCGGGCACCGAACTTGGCGTAGATCTCAGCGAACTGCGGCACCACGAAGAGGAGCAGCCCGGAGACGATCGCCATCATAAAGACGAGGACGAAGGTCGGATAGGAGAGCGCCGAGATCACCTTGCGCCGGGTGTCCGCCATCGCTTCGAGGTAGTCCGACAACTCCTCGAGGATGACGTGCAGCGAGCCGGAGATTTCGCCGGCGTGAACCAGCGCGACGTAGAGCCCGTCAAAGACGCCGGGGCTGTTGCCGAGGGCTTCCGACAGCGCCATGCCCTTCTTGATGTCGTTCCCGACCTTGGCAAGGACTTTGCGGAAGCGCGGGTTGCGCTCCTCGATCATAAGGTTGCCGATCGACTTCTCGATCGTCAGACCGGCCGAGAACATCGTCGATAACTGACGCGTGAAGAAGACCAGCGTGTTGAGCGGGATGAACTGCCGGATCTTGTCGATGCGCGTTTGGATCTGCTCATAGACTGGCGGCAGCGCCGCGTCGCCGACGGCGGTGCGGACTTCGCGCAGAGACACCACTTTGAAGCCCTTTTTGGAGAGGGTCTGCATGGCGGCGTCGAGGTTGGCAGCCCGGATGCGGTCTTCGCGCCGGATGCCTTTGGCGTCAGTAACGACGTATTGGAAATTGGGCATAGGGTGCTGCTCTCTATTGGGCAGTTAGTAACTTTCGGTGTCATTCCCGCACAGGCGGGAATCCAGTAAGTCCTCATCATTCCAGCAAAAGCCGGAATCCAATCTGCATGTCATTCCCGCGCAGGCGGGAATCTTATTCCAGTGCTGTCAGGTATCCATAACTGTCAGCACAGAAATATATTTACCGACAACATCCCTTCTTGCACAGGATCATCTTGCCGAGTCCCATTCCGATTCGGAAACTCCGGCTTGTTTAAGAATGTCCGCCAACAAACCTCCGCTAATGTCTCTCTTATGAGGGTTGGGAATATGGACTTTACGCCCCCGTCCAACCATCACACTATGACGCTTGCCCGGGTGCGGACCGCTGAAGCCAAGTCTGACGAGTCGTTGAATCAGCTCCCGTCGATTAGTCGGCTTCAACTTCAGCCAACGCTGGTTCTGGATTTATATCCATACCCTCGATCACCGGAAGCGTCTCGCCGAGTCGATTGGTGATAAGAATCCAATCCTCGATGACCTCGCGAAGTTCCTCCCGGCAGGCTTCAAGAGTCGCACCGTTCGCCCAACACCCCGGCAATTCATCAACCCATCCAAAAAAGGGATTGGGGTCCTCAATGATCTTATAGTGCGCCTTGGAAAGGGCGATTTGTATATATTCGGTTAACATAGAGTTATGATCAAAGTTATTTCTTGTTCGAGTCTAAAAAATAGGTGCGTTTCTGTGCTGTCAGGTGTCCTCACCTGACAGCCACTCCCACGTTTTGGTGAGACATCCCTTCGGTTCATCCAGGAGCCAGAATCCCGCGTTTGACCATTTCCAATCCAGTGCATTAGCAACGTGTCCGCTAAGAATCGGACTATTGTGAATGTAGTTCAATTTGATTTTAAATTGGTGCTCGGAATTAATTATCAAGTCGTCAAATCGAGGCATCCACACAGCTGCCTCCCTGAAAAGGAAACGAGACGAGAGGGACTTCAGAGAGCGCATATACTCCGATAATTGAGAACCGCCCCCCCTGCATCCAGCGAATAAGTGAATATGCGATTCCATAACTAAATAGCCCATCAACGCACTGGCTTTTCGCTCGGAAACTTCAAACAGCAGTTCCTCAAACCAAGTGCGCATTTCAGAAGTCGCAAGTCGCCTATGCCAGTCAAGAAAGGTCGTGGTCACAAAATAGAGCGCGGATTTATCGAATCGAGACCGATTGCGTGTCCCCATTGTGCCTCTTGAATTGGCCGTCAGGTGAGGACACCTGACGGCACAGAAAGGCGGTCAGCATTGTTTAAGGCTTATGTTGTGCCTTTGGTCTAGGTCGTCAGGTGAGGGCACCTGACGGCGTGATACTGGCGCGATGAATCGCGCCCCTACCGGGCAAAGACGGAGGCCCCTCACCAATTCTTAAG
>VGIQ01000090.1 GCA_016867835.1 Calditrichota bacterium
TCCCAGGGCGCAGCATTGGCGTCGCCGATGAGGCGCTTTTCGGCGGACCAGGTGAGCGGCCCGTTGCCGCCGTTGAAGAGGTCGAACGGTATCTGGTATTCGTTGTCCGGTTCGAGCCGCCACCAGAGGTTATCCGTTGAAGGAAGAAACTCCGGATGTAGCAACTCAAAACTGATCTCAAGGCTGTCGCCTTCGGGCACCATCAGCGGCACACCATCCTCTATCTCGGTCTTGGTCGAGTCGTTATAGCCTTGTTTGCGCGCGGTGATTTCGAACGGCACTTCGGCGAGGGCTTCGGCGATGCGCCAATAGCCTTCCTCGTCGGTGAAGGCGGTGAAGCCGTGCTTGGTGAAGACGATGGCGTTCGGGATGCCGGCCCAGGTTGCGGCGTCGCGCACCCAGCCGTAAAGTGTGCCGGCACGGAAACGGGGGCTGGTTGAGAAGAGGATGGATCGCCGGTTGGCCAGTTGAGCCGCACCCGGATTGGGGTACTGATTGTTCCAGGTGTAGTTGACTCCGGTCCGGCCGAGGGGATCGGAGATGCCCACCGACGAGTAGGGGACGGCCTTTTCCCAGAGCGGATCGCCGCCCCGCACATTATCGGGGTTGACGACGACCAGATACTGAAAGAGAATGTTCTGGTCCCCCGATTCGGTGATCCATACCGACCGGTCGTAAATGATCAACTGGAAGGTTACTTCGGTCTGCTGGCCATTGGCGATCCGCATCCGATACCATTCGACGATGAAGCGGGAGTCGGAGGTGTCGTGAAAGACATAAACCCCGGCGCCTTCACCATGGCGGAGTTCCGTCCAGAGCGGCGCCATCATTCCGGCAGCGCCGCCGACCGCCTGATCGAGCGGCCACCGCTGGAAGTTGAGCGCGCGCACGTGCGATCCGGCCGTTACGAAGCCATTGGTGCAAACGGTGATCGAGTCGAAGACCTGCCCGTAGAACTGGGTCTCGAAGCCGAGCGGAATCACCATGGCTTCACCCTGGTCATTGGGCGACTGGCCGGAGAAGTTGAGCCGGGTGCCATTAAAGGTGCGGTTCTGGGGATTGGCGATTTCGACCCACTCGAAGCGCGGCGCAACATCCCACAGGGTGTCGGTGTTGTCGAAGCAAATGTAGCCGTAGCCGTCCGGGCCAAAGGGCGCGTTAGCCCGCGGCTGCATCACCTGCAGTTCGAGGAAGGTCGTGTCGAGCGGCCCGTCGTCCGTCAGCAGAACGAGTTGCAGTTGATTTTTCAAGCCGGGCGGGACGATACGGTTGCCGCTGATGGTGAACCGGCTGCCGCCGGCCGCACGACCGCGCTCGCCGGGAGCGATCGCTTCAAACGTAACCTGACTCTCGACGACCGATATGCCGAGCCCCATCGTGCGCAGTTCCGCCCTCACCGGCGGAGAAGGGATCTGCCCGACGTTCATCAGTTCGATGTCGATCTGAGCGACCGAGTCGGGCACAATCGTTACTGCGGCATTGCCGATGAAGGTGCGGCGATATTCAAGGTGTGACGCACGAGGTTCGAGCCGGAGCGCCGACGTCCAGCGCTCCTCACCAGCGGCGAAGTTGACCTCAATCAAAGGCCTAAGCGCCGGCCGCGCGACGCCGTCCGGGCAGAGCGGCGAGATGGTGATCAAGACGCCCTGGTCGCCATCGACAGCCTGACCAGCCTCGACATCGCCGAACCAGAAGCCATTGTTGTCCGGATCGATGGTCACATAAGGCGAAAGGGTGCGGATAGTGGCGTTCAGCCCGCTGATCGCATCAGCCGTGCCGAGGTTGCGCGCCCGCATATAGAGCAGGAAGGTCTCGCCCGGGTTGACGAACTCGTCGTCGTTGCCCGTGATCTGCTCGAGCGTCCAACCAGCGATGTCGGGCCGGACCGCCGGGTTGGCGACAGTCCGTTCGCCGAAGAAGGGCTTGATGTCGCGTCCGGTAACCGTCAGATAGACGCGGCTGCTCGCGACGAATCTCTCGTTGCCCGACAGGACGTAGCGCACCCGTCCCTGATCGTCGGTGTAGGCAATGCGCTGAATAGCCGGGGTGAAATTGATGTAGTCGCCCATCTGCTGCGGGACGTTGCCCGGGGCATAGAGGGTAACCTGCGCGTTAACTACCGGCTCGTCGCTGTCGGGAAGATGGACAAAGGCCTCAATCAGGCGCGTGTCAGGCGCAACCTGAGGCGTGAACTCCATTGCCACAATGCGCGGGACGTCCATCCAGGGCAGCAGCCCCGGCTCGGCGAAGTGGTTGATATCGGTGCGCACGAGCAGCCGGGCGTTGCGTGCATTGTAGGTATAATCTGCCGGCAGGTAGAGGTCCATCAGGTTGTGCGAGCGGGCGAAACTCCAGCCGGTCGGCAGTTTCTTCTGGAGGATGCCGCTCACCATCTCCATCCACTGCATGTTCCACGGCGTGGTCGGGTTGAAACCCCAGCCATTGGTGGTGGCTACGGGGCCCTTAAGGTTATTGCCGCTGCCGGTGCGATACATCGCCTCGGCGCCCCACTCGCCGTGGCCGGAGACATGGACATCGACGGGGAAGACGCCGACATTGCGCATCGAGTCGTTGAAGGGCCGGTATTCGCCGCCGGAACGGGACTGCGCCCAGAGGTAGAACTCGGCGCGGCCAAACATAAGGTTGGTGCGCTCATTATGGCGCTGCTTCCAGAAGTCGCCGACGCGCTGGCCGGTGCGATCGTATTCACGGTCTTCGAACCATCGCAGATTGAAGCCTTGCGCCTTGAGCGCCGACTCGGCCCAGCGGACGGTGGTCGGGATCGTAGCATGCCAGGCCTGACCCGGCGAGTTGCCCCAATGCGACGAGTAGGCTGCGGCGCGGCGGAACCACTCGGTGTTCTCCATATAGGGGTTGGCTTCATAACCGAGGGTCCGGCCAACCATCAACTGCAGCGTTTCCTGCGAACCGCCAGGCCATCTCGAAAAGGCTACATCGGGATTGTTGTCGTTGCCGCCGTCCATGCAGGCATAGAGGTATTCGCCGTGCTGAGCATTAGGCCAACTGCTAGTGCCGACAGGCGACTGCAGCACCCAGCCCGGCGCCGGGGGATTCTCATAAGCGGTCCGGTCGCCGACCAGATGGAGGTAGCCAAAGGGCGGCTGGCCGGCCTGGCGCAGAGCGTCCCAGCGCTGCTGAATACGCTGCTTGACGGTGTTGTCGCTGCTGGCGTCTCCGCTCGAAAGGGCGAGGATGTCCACCCGGTAGCCGGCCTTGCGCCTCCACTCGATGAATGGCACCAGATACTGCATCGCGGCTTCTTGCGTCACGATCAGATAATGGCCGACATTAGCCGGGAGGCGGTCGCGCGCCGGATCGTCGCGGCGGATGTCGTCGCCGTTGAGGACATATTCCGACATCCACTGAAGGAAGAAGGGATCGTCGCCGACGATGGGAGGATCATAGACCGGGTTGACCGGCCGGCCTTCGGTCGGTCGAACCGCTACTTCAACGGAGAGATAGTGGAGATACTCGCCGGTGTTGAGGTCGTAGCGCACCGGGTAGATGACAACCTTGACGATGCGGTGGCCGCGGATGATGACCGGATCCTCCATCTCGGCTACGACCGGAGGGTAGATACCGTCGGGAGTCTCGACCGGACAAGCCTCGCCCTCTTCACCGATCAGAATCGCGGGTGGACGTTCGGCGCGAACCCGGATCGGGTCGCTATGATCGACGACCAGTTCGAGGTTGGTTGCTCCGGGGACGATGACCATGCGAGCCACCGATGGCAGGATCGGCATCCCGGGATGGTAGGTGGATGGCTCGCCTTCGATCCTCACTTGCGACTCTGTTGAGCCTTGCGGGTCAAAGGTAATGTTGATTGGCAGTTCCGGCAGTTCGGCCCGGATCACCACCCCGGCCGCGCCGGAGGAGACGAGTTGCGCCGTGTTGCCGCTGAGTGTCGTCATCCCCGTCATCGCCCGAAGAGCAGACGGCAGGACAAGTGCGAGCAACCCAAGCGACGCCACCGGCCAAAATGCCGGGCGAAGAGGGAGTGAGGATGGTCTCATGGTCTGTTGCGTTGAGGTGAATCCGTGTTGGAGTGAATTGCGCCTACCCCGTAGAATGTAATACGACGGGATTCCATCCTCCCTTGGCCGCCGGCATTAGGACGCATCGAATAAGTATAATCAATTCAACCGGCTCTGTCAAGCAGGAAGTCTGTTGTAAGGTCTCTATTTCAAGGTGTAAGTTTCAAGGTGTAAGTTGAGTGCTGAAGGTAAAGACCAAGAGCAACACTCCGTGCCGGCGTACGCCCCGTCCGCCGGTCAGCCACCAGACGAGGGCGTCTGGTGGCACGTCTGAAGCCGGATAGTGGTGAGCCAACTTTCAATGTCCCTAATGAGACCACCTATTTGCACCTGATCCTGAACCTCTTTCAAACTCGAGGCTTGACTTTGCTCTGGCTGGGGCAGATTGCATCCCAGTGCGGCGACAGCATTTACCGTATCGGGCTGCTCTGGCTCGCACTGGAACTGAGCGGGTCGGAAGCGGTAACCGGGCTGGTGGCATTGGCTTCTTATCTGCCGTCGGTGCTGTTGGCGCTTGCCGCCGGCGTCGCGGCGGACCGCAGCGACCGGCGGTGGTTGATGCTGGGAATGGATCTGGCGCGGGGGCTGCTGGTGTTGGCTCTTCCTCTTGCCGCAGTGACCGGTGCGCTTACGACCACCTTCCTGGGTTGGAACGCCTTCCTGATCGCCATCGCGGCGACCTTTTTCAATCCCGCACGGGACGCGTTCATCCCGCAACTGGTGCCGCCGGAAGGGCTGCTCCGGGCCAACTCGCTGATTCAGACCTCGTGGCAATTCTCGCTGCTTCTTGGCCCGGTCATAGCCGGCGGGTTGCTGCACTATGCCGGACAAGTGCATCTTTTTACTGCCAACAGCCTTTTCTACTTTGCATCGTTCCTCTTGATCCTGCTCATCCGGCCGGGGCGGGACGTGGCGGGGTATGGAGCATCTCCGATAATTCGGGAAACCACCGGTCAAGATGATGGGGCGCGGCCCAAGGCCATCGCCGGGATTATCGAAGGATTGCGTTATATCGTGCGTGAACCGGTCATCGGGCCGCTGCTCTTGATCACCATCGCCGATAACATTTTCATCATGGGTCCGGCGATCGTCGGAACGCCGGTGCTGGTGCGCAACGACCTCGGCCTCGGGGCTGAAGCCTATGCGCTGATCAACGGCTGCTATGCGGTAGGGATGCTGCTTGGGACGGCGGGACTGCTCACCTGGGGCGGTCGATTTGGGGCCGGAAAGGTGCTGCTGGTTGGAATGGTGCTCGACGGCATTACCTTTGTGCCGCTCTACTGGACTAATACCTTGCTGACGACCGGCGTCGTCATTGTGATTCACTCGCTGGCAATTCCGATGTTGACGGTAACCCGGGCGTCACTCATCCAGCGGATGGTGCCGCCGGAGATGACCGGGCGGGTCTTTGCCGCAGTCAATCTGGCGGTGGTTGGGATGTCGGCGATCTCGTCGGGACTTGCCGGGCTGGCACTCGAAGCGATCGGGGCACCGGCGCTCTTCTTTGGAATCGGCATCGCCGGAGGGCTGTGCGGGGTAGCGGGATGGATCTGGGCGGTGAAGTTGAGGGATTGTCGGTAGGATGCGATAATTTACAGGGTCTGCTAAATTTATTGCTCCGTGCAGAAAATTCTTGCAACGCATGCTGAACGCAGTGAAGCATCTCGACCGGAGGAGACCCTTCACCTCATCCAGGGTGACAAGAGCAACAGAACCAATCACTACTTGGTGCCGTTAGTTCTTGTCTTCCCCCCCCCTGCTTCGCGGGGGGGGCAATATGGGATTGCACTTCTACCCCCCTGTAGTCCCCCTGTATAGTCTGGGGAGATGGGTAACAAACGTGCGGGGAGATGGGTGACACAATCGTATCGCATGACAGGTCACAAAAGGAGGTCTGTCATGCCTTGGTTGGAGTACACCATTCCCGCACAAAGAGAAGCTTTTATCAAGCGGGTAGAAACCGACACTACCCCCTTCAGTCAGGTTTGCGCTGACTTCGGTGTCAGCCGCAAGACCGGATACAAGTGGCTGAGACGTTATCGCGCCTTTGGCGAAGCCGGTCTGAACGACCGGTCGCATCGTCCGGCGAAAAGTCCTAACCACTGTTCCCCCGAGATGGAAGCGGTCATCGTTGGACTTCGCCAGCGCTATCCCCGCATGGGCGGACGCAAGATCAACGCATTCCTGAAACGCCACGGCTATAATGACGTTCCAGCGCCGAGCACGGTCAGTGATATTCTGCGACGCCAAGGTTTGATTGATCCGGTTGAAGCGCGAAAACACAAACCGTTCATCCGGTTCGAACACGCAGCGCCTAATGATCTTTGGCAAATGGACTTCAAAGGCCATTTCTCCCTGCTGCGGGGACGTTGTCATCCCCTGACCGTGATCGACGATCACTCACGCTTCTGCGTCGGTCTGGTCGCCTGTCCCCACGAAAGGGGCTCCTTAGTGCAGGAAGTCCTGACCAACATCTTCCGTGAGTATGGGTTGCCCAACAGAATGAGCATGGACAACGGTAGTCCCTGGGGACGCGACGGACTCCACCAGGTCACCACCCTGACCGTCTGGCTGATGCGGATAGGAATCAAGATTACACACTCCGCGCCGTATCATCCGCAGACCCAGGGCAAAGACGAGCGCTTTCATCGTTCCCTGAAAGAAGAACTCCTGACACAAATTGTGCTCGAAGACTTACAACAGGCACAGCAACAATTCGAAATCTGGAAATCGTTCTACAACTGCCAGAGACCGCATGAGGCGATCTCCATGCAGGTGCCAGCTGACCGCTATCGGTCGAGTAGCCGCGGCTTCCCCGAAAAACTGCCGGAAATCGTTTATGACTGCGGCGCTATTGTGCGCAAGGTTCAGCGAAATGGCGAAATCTACTTCCGCAACCGCACGTTCCGGGTGAGCAGCGCTTTAGGCAGCATGCCGGTAGAACTCAGATCAAATGGCGATAACGGCCTATTCGATGTATATTTCTGTAATCAAAGGGTCGATACCGTTCATTGGGATCAACCCTATGAATAAAAACTGTCACCCATCTCCCCGCACGTTTGTTACCCATCAGTCCGGTCTATACAGGGGGAACGAAGGGGGGGGTAATCTGGATTGCTCCATATTCCCCCCCTGCAGTCCCCCTGCAGAGCGGGAGGACGTGACAAGATGAAACTGCACCTGTTAACAGTGAAAGTAGTCTGAAGGACAATCCTACAGCGCAAATAAATACGATAGCGATTACCTGTAGTGGGAGTGCTTCGATCTCAAACCACCCGGAGCCCCAAAAACGAGTGCTGCCGGAGCCTCGTTGACTCCGGCAGCGGCATAGATCAATAGTCCTTACTACTTCAACAGCACCAGCCGTCTGGTCATACTCTGACCGGCTGCCTCAAGCCGATAGAGATAGATTCCCGATGCCAGATGCGAGGCATCGAATGCCACCCGCCTCATACCGGCTGTGGTCCGCCCTTCGTGCAGGACGGCCACTTCGCGACCGGACAGGTCATAGACTGCGAGCCGCGCCGATGATGACTTAGGTAGCACAAACGCAATCGTCGTCAGGCCGTTGAAAGGATTCGGAAAGGCTTCGCCGAGGTGGAAAGTGAGCGGCACGATCTCGCTGCTCCCTTCGGAAGAGGGTTCGACCCTAAGGGTGGCAATCACCAACGGCTCCTCCTGCGCTCCGTTGTGCTCGACCAGCAGCCCGCCGGTGTAGGCGGTTTCGTTGCGCAGGAATTTCGATACGAAGTGGAGCCGGAAGGCTACCTGCGACTGGGCCGGAATGGACTGCCAGTTGTGATCGAACCGGACAAACCGCCCGTCGATGCCGGCATCGATCAACCTTAGCGTATCCGAAGCGCCATTGTCCCCGATATAGGCGAGCGTCGCCGCGCCGACTTCCCGGTCAAAACCGATGGCGAGCCCCCGGCCATACTCCGAGACCAATCCTTCACGCCCCAATCGTCCGTGCATGCGGATGTCTCCATTGGACGGATTGGCCCGCACCAGAAGCGATCTCGGATTCCCCGCCACGCCGGCCGTCGCCTGACACATCGCCCAGAGGTTGTATCCGTCCTCGTCGCACGGATTCCACGCCAGCCCCCGAACTTGAAGTTGCACTCCGAGCGCAGTCGTGTTGAACCGGAAGCGGTGAATCTCCCGCAACGTATCCCCCTCCAGCCGGACTTCGACAATGTCCTTGCCCTGCGCCTCATCGGCGACATAGATCGACCTATGATCGGGATTCCAAGCCAGTCCAAAGACGTTTTGCGGGCTGTTGGGTATGACATTGAAATGAGGCAGCAGCCACCGGCCGCGCAGGTTGCCGAGCGTATCGAGCCCGATCAGCCACGCCACCGTGTCGAGGTCGCCGCCGAAGATGACCATCGAATCGGGATCGAAGGCGAGGTCGCGGAAGCCAAAGCCATCGACGCCGCGCTGACTGAAACTGGCTATCGATTCGCTTCCGTCCCGGTTGAAGACGTGGATGAAGTTGTCGCCCGCGTTGAACAGGTCGCCTGAGCCTGCGACGTAGAACTTATCACCGATCATCTCGATCCCCGCCAGGTTCTCGTCCCCGGCTTCCCGCGAGAGATTGCTGCTCATCTGCAACGTGAGCGGCGGCGAATTCCCTTCGGCATCGCGACGGCGCAGCCGGAACCGCGCCGGGCCGTTGCCGTCGTTGACAACCGTAAGCCACTGATAACTGCCTTCATCGCCGGCGCTAAGACTGGTCGTAACGGCTCGCTCCGGGACGCTCACTTCAGGGTGAGTCATTAAAATGCGCAGGTTGGTCTCGCGGCCGTCTTCAATGGTAAACGCTACCCGCTGGTCGCTGTAGTGCTCGAGCGACACCGTCAGTGCGTGAATCCCAATCGGCAGGGTCGGAAATGCGAATCGTCCCGTCGCGTCGGTTACCGCTCTTTGGCCTCCGGTTACGACTTGCACCCCTTGAAGAGCGCGAGCGGTATCCTCGGCAACGACGACCCGCCCGGCAAGGCTCCCGGTGATGGCTTGAACGTCGGTCGTGAAGAGCAACGCCATTTCGTCTTCGAGCGGTCGGGCATTCGGATGGTAGCGGTTCCAATAGGCATATTCGATGCCGTCGGTCCCATCGTTGTTCTTTATCCCGATAGTGGCGTAATAGTTATCCGTTACGTCTCCCAACACCGTTGACCACGTCTTGTATTGGAATTTGAACTCTCCATCCCCCGACCGGGTTGGGAAGCGCTCCGGATCGAAGAGTATGATCTGCGACTCCTGCCGCACCTGATTCTGATCGCCATTAGCCTGCATCCGCGACCACTCGATGATGAAAATGCCTTCATCTTCGATGTAGTGAACATAGACACCGGCATCTTCGACCCGGTTGCTGATGAGATCGTCCCAGTTGATTGCCAGCATCGCATCGGGTCCCTGGATGCCCGGGATGCGGTTGTTGCGGAAATCGATGAAGAACGAGTTCCAGGCTCCAAATGCCACCCAGCCATTTGTGCAGACGACCAGAGTGTCGTAATCGACGCCGTAGTAGCGGAACGTGAACGGCAGCCGGATAGTGTTCGAGGTGTCCTTATCGACTGCGAAGTCATCCATCGGCAGTTTCGTGCCGCGGAATTCGGCATCCGGCAACTGGAAGTTGATCTCCCGCCAGTGGAAGGTCGGCCGCTTGTCCCATGACTGGTCGAAGGAATCGAAGCAGTAGTAACCGTAGGCATCGGGCCCGATCGGGTGCTCGATGCCGGCTTGCCCGACCGTGCGCTCGAAGGTGACGGTGTCGCGCCAATTGTCGTTCTGTTCACGCGAGGCCAGAAGCAACTGAAAACGCACAATGCTTCCTGGGACGGCGTACTCCGAGAGGCTCACCCTAAAGTCCGCATCCGAGGTCGCCTGGGTGTTCGGTGCCAGCGCCGCAAGCCGCGCCGTCGCATCGACAACCGTAACTTGCTCGGGATTCAAACTGACCAACTGGAGACTCGCCGCCGGCAGGGCCACCGTTCCGCTGTTGCGCAGCACGGTTTGGAACCTCGCTGTGTGTCCGCGGTCGATCAGGTCGCCTCCTTGCAGGTTGATGCCGGTCAGCGACGGAATCCCGGCCGAGGTCGCGACGTCGAAAGCGTGGCTCCATTCGCCTTGCTCGGCTACGATGCGCAGTCTGAGCCCGGCAACTTCGCCTTCCCGCGCGTTGCGCCCGACGATCAACTCGACCTCGGGCGTTGCCGTCGCTCCGGCATTGAGAACCCCGATATTGAGACTCTGCTGGCTGAACGTCACCGGAGCGTAATCCGACGCCAGGTGGACGACGACGTTCGATGCGTTCTGATTGCCGCTATTATGCAGTTGCAGCCGCGTCCGAACCCGTTCGCCGTTGGCAAAGAGCCCGTCCTGATTCTCGTATTCGACGCCTTCAAGGTCGATTGACACAGCCGAGTGCGACACTTCGATGGCACCGTGATAGGGCACCAGATTCTGTCCTGTGATCGTAACTCTGACCGGCGCCTGGCTCAGCGCTCCCGGCTGAATCGCGAATCGTGCGAAACCGTCTGCACCCGGCCGCTGAATGAACGAGATACCATTGGCCTGAGTGAGACTGACCACAGCGCCGGTGGCTGCTGCGCCTTCCGCCATTACCCGTACAACTATGCCGGTCGTGCCGGGGGTGACCCGTTCGGGGTGATCGACCTGCAGATCGAACGGCCGCGCAGTGTAGATGCGGGTCGAGGGATCGCCCAACGTAGTCGTAACGACAATGACCCGGAAGAGGTCCTCATAGATGTTTGGGGCATAACGATAGTCGTTCCAACCCTGCCACTTGCCCATGATCGAGAGCCAGCCCGGCTGGTGCAGACGGTTGTCCCGCATCCCCCGCACCATCCCGCCCAGGACGCTGTTGTTAAACTTGGTGTTGGTGAGACCATGCACGGATATGGATGCCACCGGACCCTTGGGGTTGTTATGCGATGATCCGATGAAGAAGAACTTCTGCAAATCCCACGAGAGGCAGGTTATTGCCATGACAAACGGATTGCGGCGGCCGGTGTTGACTGCGCGCTGATTGCGGTCCACCGATCCTGTGAGCCAGCCGCGTGATGCCACCACCGATAGGCCTTGATTCACCAGTAGATCCGCCACCTGTTGGTTGACCCGGGCGGAGGATGCGGAGTCGCTAAAGGCAAGCGTATCGACGCGCATGCCCATCTGGGTCCAGCGCAGCCAGGACCAGCGCATCAGGTGGATCATCGACGGGACAAACTGCCCGCCGGGGACATTGATGCTCTCGCACGTAAATAGTGCATGGTTGAACCAGGCGCGGTTGTTCTGATTGTCGAGAAAGGGCTCCCGTTCATAGAGAATCGACCGCTTGATCGCGCCCTGCAAGTCGCCTACCGATGCGGCATAGTATCGTCCCACCGAAATCTCCGGCACATAGCGCATGGTGTCGGCTAAGTTGCCGCGCATAATGCCGTAGTAATGGTCATTGGTATAAGGCTCGTTCCGGTACGCCGGGAAGAAAACCGCGTTCTCGGCCGGATTGTCCGAGCCAATGATGATCAGGTGGCTGATCGGATCGGCGACGTTGAAGTAGTCGTTCTGGATGATTCTCCGCACATCG
>VGIQ01000091.1 GCA_016867835.1 Calditrichota bacterium
GACCTTGTGAACCTTGAGCGCTTCGCGGACTTTGCCTTCGATGGCTTCCTTCAAGTCCGGATTCTCAAGCAGCAATGACATCACCCGGTCGCGGCCCTGCCCAAGCCGTTCCTCACCGTAGGAATACCAGGTGCCGGACCGTTTGAGGACGCCCGCCTCGATACCGAGATCGACAACTTCGCCGAGCGACGATATGCCCTTGCCGTAAAGAATGTCAAACTCTACCTCTCTGAACGGTGGAGCGACTTTGTTTTTGACGACCTTGACCCGGGTCCGGTTGCCGACCATTTCAGTGCCGTCTTTAATCGCTCCGATGCGGCGTATGTCCATTCGGACGGTTGCATGGAACTTGAGCGCAACGCCGCCGGGAGTCGTCTCGGGGTTGCCCCACATTTGGCCGATCTTCATCCGTATCTGATTGATGAAGATGAAGCAGGTGTTCGACTTTGAGACCGTGCCGGTCAACTTGCGGAGGGCTCGCGACATAAGTCGGGCCTGTAGCCCGACCTGTTGGTCGCCCATATCGCCCTCTATTTCGACCTTCGGCACCAATGCCGCGACTGAGTCCACCACGACGACGTCGATGGCTCCCGACCGGACAAGGGTCTCGGCAATGTCAAGTGCCTGCTCACCGGTATCGGGCTGGCTGATCAGGAGATTGGCGGTATCGACACCGAGGGCTAAAGCGTAACTCGGATCGAGGGCATGTTCGGCATCAATGAAGGCGGCCTGCCCCCCGGCGCGCTGAGCATTTGCAATGATGTGCAATGCTAATGTCGTTTTGCCCGACGATTCGGGTCCGAAGATCTCGACCACCCGACCGCGCGGGACACCGCCTACACCGAGTGCAGTGTCGAGCGATAGCGAGCCGGTCGGGATCACATCGACCTTGATGCGCATCGACTCGTCGCCAAGTCGCATAACCGACCCACGGCCGTATTGCTTCTCGATCTCGGCCATTGCCAGTTCGAGCGACCGGATCCGGTCGGAGACCTTATCCGCCATTGTGTTGACCTATGCTATGTTAATGAAAAGTGAGAGGAGTAGATGGATCTTTACCCATCTGAGATTTGTCTGTGTAGCGCGATCCTGCCTTCTACGCGATACTCCGCCCCCGAAGGTTTCAGTTGACTTGACATTACGAGCACTTCGCCGGCAGTCCATTCAACACGTTCGAAGACCACACTCCCGAACCGGGCGGGAAGTTCACAATCCTGGTCGAGCGACTTCACTCGACCTACGGTCAGGTGCGGGTGATAGGCGCGCTCTTCAGGCGGGAAGTCTTTCCCGGCAAGTCGCATATCGATGTCGGCTTGCAACGACATTAACATTGTCGAAGGTTCGATCCCGAGCCAGAGCACTTTGGGATGCGCAAGCCGGGGGAATCCACCCGGTCTGGTCGTCGCGAGTTTGACGGACGACCGGCCATCCGAGGCAACCTCTACCGCCTTGATGATATCAGGCAGTCGCCTCTCTTCGATCTCACCCAGGAACTTGAGCGTCAGGTGGATGCCCTCCGGACGGGTCCATGAGACGCTGGCTTTCCGAATCCGCCGCAGTTCACGCTGGCAGTCGGCAATGGCAGTCTTGACTATCGCCGGGACTTCAAGTGCGATGAAGGTGCGGATCACTCATCCTTCGATTCGTTCATTACACCCACCACCTCCCGCAGCGCCTCCTCAAGCCGCATTGGTTCGTCGGTGCCAATCCGGAAGACTCCGCCTCGTTTCATACGCAGTTCGACGGCATCAAGCCCCGAGACATTATACATCCATCCGCCCGGGATCGCGCGTATTCCCCAGCCCCACCACCATTGGTTACGCACCGCCTGCACCGACCCAATCTCCAACCGGGGAATGGTCCGCCTTATCCAGCCGGGGCCGAAGGAGACGGTTACCGACTTCTCATCGATCACTACCTCCAGACTGCCGAGGAGCCATGCCGCCAGCACCAGTATCCCTGCAACAAGAGGCAGAAAGAGTTCCAGTTCCGGTGTAACCATCGCAAACGGCAAAATCCCAACCGCACCGAAGATCATCAGCATCTGCAGAAGCCGGGCTTTCTGGCGGTGGCGGTAGAGTTCCATGACTTAGCCGAGGTCTTCCGACCATCGCTCTTCCTTACGCATCCCCTCAAGGAAATCGTCGAGCGACCGTTTGCCTTTCACCACCTCGTAGAAATCCCCGGTGATACCGATCCACTTCATCAGGACGTCGGGATCGGTGTCGAGGCGAATGATGAAGACGAGCGTGTCGTTGCCAAGATCGCCGACGCCTTCACTGCCGATGTAAGCGGCGAACTGCTCGATCAGTCGGCGGCCGGATTCGCGCGACTCGGTCAGCGTTATCCTTGGCACCTTGCGCAAGATCGAGGTCCGGAAGGTCGTCGAAATCTGGATGTTGTGCTGCGGGGTGCCGAGCATCCCGGCGAGGGTCTTTTCGGCTTCGCGGGCGACCAGTTTCTTTCCACCGCAACCGCCAAGTGCAGTTGTTATCGCGGTCAAAGTCAGGAGACCGAAGACCGCAGCAGTAAAACTGTAGGGATGTTTCACAAATCATCCTCCCCCATCGATTGAAACGAACTTATTTATAGTGGTTAGTGTCAGACGGATACCAACACTTTCATGCGTGATAGACTTCCTCTTTATCTTCGAACCTACCCCAAAGCCCGGTCGATGATCGCAACGCCCTCAGCGGCTTCAACGGCCGTCAGATTGAGAGCCGGACGGAAGCGGATCGACCGTTCTCCGGAGTTCAGCACCAACAGGCCGGCGTCGAAGAGACGCTTGCGGAGGTCGTTTCGCTCGGCGGTTGAGGGAAGATCGAAAGCACACATTAGACCCCGGCCGCGGGCGTTGGAGACTTTGCCGGCATGGCGTGCCTGCAAGGTGTGCAGTTCCTTAAGCAGGATTTCACCGACCTGTCGGGCATTTCCGACCAGATCATCCTCCGCGATGATCTCAAGATAACGCTCTGCGCGCACCATATCGACGAGGTTGCCGCCCCAGGTCGAGTTGATCCGGCCGGAAGTGTTGAAGACGTTATGCTCCACGCGGTCTATGGCAGTCGAGCAGAGGAAACCGCAAACCTGCATCTTCTTGCCGAAGCAGAGCATGTCCGGCTCGAGCCCGAACTGTTCATAAGCCCACATCGACCCGGTCAAACCGACGCCGGTCTGGACTTCATCGACGATGAAGAGTATGTCGTTCTCCCGGCAGAGGTTCTGCAATTCGTGCAGGAACTCGCCGCGAAAATGGTTGTCGCCGCCTTCGCCCTGGATAGGTTCGACGATGCAGGCAGCAAGGTCGGGGCCATAGTGATGAATGGCGTGCCTGGCTTGCTTCAAAGCGCGCTTTTCGCGCAGCAGAAGGTCTTCATGCACTGCACCTTCATCCGGGAACCTAACGGCTGGAGCGTCGATGCGAGGCCAGTCGAACTTGGGAAAGCGCTCGGTCTTAACCGGATCGGTGTTGGTAAGCGACATCGTGTAGCCGGTCCGGCCGTGGAAGGCTTTGCGCAGATGGAGTATCCGTGTTCCCAACCCGCGGGTATCGCCGCGTTCGTGGTTAAGTTGGGCTTTCCAGTCGAAAGCAGCCTTGATCGCATTCTCAATCCCCAACGCTCCGCCGGCGACCATGAAAAGGTGCGGCAATCGAGCCGGCGCTGCGATCCGGTAGAATGTTTTGACGAACTGCGCCTTCATTTCAGTGAACAGGTCGGAGTTCGTAACATTGTTTAGTGCCGCGAGATGGAGTCTCTCTTTAAACACCTGATCGGCCATCTTGGGATGATTGAAACCGATCGGATTGGAAGCAAAACAGGAGTAGAAGTCGAGCAGATAGCGGTCGGCGAGCGAGTCGTATAGACGGCTGCCGGATGACTTCTTCAAGTCAAGGACGAACTCGAAGCCGTCACCGATGAGATGCTCGCGAATGGTCGAGATGACATCCCGGGGGGCAATTGATGTTGACATTGGTCGCCTGGTGAAGGGAATTAATCCAGTTTAGGTTAGGGTATGAACTCAGAAGTCTGAGACTCGAATTGAGGCGGCACTGTTGCGCTGCAGCGTCAGCCAGATGCCCGTCATTCACCTCGAACTTCGAATGGTGCAACCTTTACCCTGCTACGTTTCTCCCTTACGCCAGCCGCGAAGGAGCAATTTGCGATTCTGCTTGGTCATTGAAGATGATTCAGTAGAGGAACGGAATCAAGCGTTTGCGTCTCCCGGCGTAGTCTTCCCATCCGGGAAGATGCTTGCGAAGAAGGCGTTCCTCATAGTGTAATTTGATGAAAATGATGGTCAAGAGCCCTCCCCAAACAGCAAGACCTTGCACTAAAGGTAGTTCCACCTGCCAGCCAAAGGTAAGGAGGAGCACTCCGAGATACATTGGATGCCGGATGAACCGGTAAGGACCACGGGAAACTAACATGGAGCCCGGCGCCGGATGCGGGGTCACCCGAAACCGACTGGCGCGCATCGCTGCAACAGCCCAGACTCCGACGGCGGTTCCAACGATAATGCAGATCCGACCTACCGGTGGATCCGGCCAAAGACTTCCCCTCCAGCCCAGGTAGATCGTCGCTGCAAACTGCAGGGTGACGATCGCATACCCGACGATACGGCTTACTTCGAAAGGTCCTCCGCCCAAAAGTCGAGTGCGTCGGGAAGGTTCTCGGTAAAGCCGCGTTCCTCATAGCGGATAATCCCCTCCCGGTCGATGGCGCAGATGTAAGGGATGCCTTCGAAACCATAGACCTTGGCGAGGTCGTCGGGTGCATACAGGAGTTCCATTGCGTAGTTGCGGTCAGTCATGAACTTCTTCGCCGACCGCCCGCCATTGTCCCAGATATTAATGGAGAAGACGCGGACGCCTTCGGGCTTGCGCTCTTTGACGAACTTGTCAAGGTGCGGCATAGCCATTTTGCAAGGACCGCACCAGGTAGCCCAAAAATCGAGGATGACGATCTGGCCGCGCAGATCCGAGAGGGCTACCCGATTGCCATTGGCGTCATCAAGCGTCCAGTCGGGAGCCAGTCGGTCGAGGCGGCCGGCGCGCATCGCGTCACGGCGCTTTTCAGATCCGGCTTTGCGATTGGCATCGACAGCGACGAGGATGGCGGTCCAGCGCGGGTCGGCTCTTAGTGAGGAGAACTCATAGGCTGACTCGACTCCGCTGCGAATATCAAAACCCGCTGCAAGAGCGCGGTATAAGGCTTCGTAGGCGGAGTCGGTCTGACCCCGTGACGCTCGACTTTTCGCCAACAACAGTAAGATGTCCGGAGTCTTTAGGTTCCCTGCCAACGACTCTACGCTGCGCTCGAGTTCATCAAATGCACCGGCTTGCAGTAAGGCAAGGTGTAGATTCCATTCCAGATACTGCGCCTTCTCATTCGGACCGAAACCGGACTGGTCAGGCATCGCTCCTATCCAGGACTCAAGTATAGCACGCGCTGCGGTATAATTGCCAAGCCCGGCGGAGATTCTCGCCTCCATAACCGGCGACTGCCATTCTGGATCCTGCGCTTTGATCTGCTTTGTGGTTGCTTCGGCTCCAGCGTAGTCGGACTTGAAGAGTCGATACTCCATCAGGAGCGTAAGCGGGAGGTTGTCGCGGCTGACTTCGGTAAACTTCTGAAAAGCCTTGCCGTCCCGTTCGAGTTCCGCCTTCAGTGCCTCATAATGAGGTTCCCCCGGAGTCTTGCGGAAGAGTTCCTGGCTATAAGTAACGGTCAAAAGGCGGTAACCATAGGGCCACTTGGGTTCGAGTTCAATGGCGCGACGTCCGAGCCGCACTTTTTCAACAGCCGGTTCGGCGACTCGGCCATAGAGATAGGCATACCGTGCCGACTTTGGCTTCTTTCCGTAGATTTCACTTAGCCAGGCAGCGAGACCTCCTTCGTCGAGGGCTCGCCACTGGTCCTGAGCCTCGCGAGCAACATCGATGTCGGGGGCGCTTTCGACGAACCGGCGGCAGACCTCTATCATCGCTTCGGAAGTCGCCGCAACTTCGAATTGCTGTTTGAACGTCTCTCTGGAGTAGTCGGCTCCTTTCAAAGGTCCAGAGCCAATCGTCGTCATTAAGCAAGCGGCAAGTGCGATAGTCTGAACCGCGTGCGGCCGGGACTTAAGGGGCATCAGTGCTCCATTGGTGGGATCGGTATTGCACTTATGAGCATTTAGTTAAGTTACGGCGGAATGGCTCAAAAGACAAGGGGAAGGTAGAGGTTCGGGTCGATAGGAGTTAAGACTTGGCGGGCGGGATGAATCCCGCCCGCCAAAGCCGATAGGTTAACGCCGCCAACTAAGAGGAGATTGGCAAGTCTGCGGTTCAGGCGCAGACTCAAATCTTATCGAAGCACCTCTATCTTGACAGCCGTTCGGAAGCCACCGGCTCGCATTTGCACAATGTAAATGCCTGAAGGAATCTCGTTGGCAGCGAAGGTGAACAGATATTGACCGGCAGTGCCTAACCCGCTATAAATATCCCTCAGATGCCGACCGGTCAAATCGTAGAGCCCCAGCGAAACAAATGCAGTTGTCGGCAGATCATAGCGAAAGGTCACGCTTGAGTTGAACGGATTGGGATAGGGCGGATGAAGCGCATAAGTAAGCGGAAGTTCGGATTTATCCGGAACGATGTTGTAAGGCTGCAAATGGAGTCTGAACGGCCGTTCGCAAGGAATGGTGTCGAATTCCATTTCCAACCGCACCGACCACACGACCGGCTGGTCGTATCTGAGTGGCAGTCCCAGGGTGTCTAAAAGCAGCGTAAATGCCGTGTCCAGGACAGTCATTTCGCGTTCGATATCGCCGCTGCCGATAGTGACGACATAGGAGGCATCCACCTCTTCAGGAATTGGGTCGCCCCGCCAGGCGAATTGAACCGGCTCAAAGCGCAGCGAGTCCCCGGCTCCATCAAGCCCGGTCAAGGTGTCATTGTCTGCCGGCGCAATCAACGCGAGAGGTTCAATGGGGGGAATGGAAATAACAACGAGTTCCACCGACAGAATAATGTCATCGCCTCCGGCATTGTGAGAAATGACGATTTCACCCGAATAGACCGTATCGGCCAATTCCGTTGCATCGAGGGTCAGTAGTATCTCCTGCAGACTTTCTCCGCCGATTACTCCCTCCATCGGTGCAAGCACCATCCACTCATCGCGGGCGCGCAGTTGATAGACCTCAAGCCGGTCTGAACCCTGCACATTGCTCAGGGTTTGCATTGTCAATAACACTCGTGTATTAATGTCGTATTCGTCGGTAATATCGGCGGATTGCATCGAATACAAGGCTTCGGGATGATTGAATTCGAAGACCCGCAGCGTATCCCCGGTCTGTTCGTCCATCTTGACCAGACGTGGATTGGCATCTGCAGGTCGTTCCAAAATATAAAGGTGGTAGCCGTCGGGATCGTCCCCGTTCCAAGCCAGGCCATAGATGCGCATCCCGCGGCGGTCAAGTTGTCCCCCCATGAGATTGCCGTCGCGATCGATGATACGAATATTGGTGGTTGTGCCTGCTACATAGAGCCAGCCCGTTTGCGGATCGAAGGCGATGAAATTGCTGGGCCTAAAAGGATCTGCGATTTCCCGCACAAACTCACCATTTAGGGTGTAGCCGTAAATAAAGTATGGTCCCGTTCCGCCGGCACTCCAAAGCAATTCGCCGTCGTATTCGATCTCCTTGTAGCCAAAATTGCGGGGTTCACGCTGCACAAAGGAGTTCACCAGTTCCCATTCGCGATTCAGAACATAGATCATTGGCTCCCCGTCGTTATTCCCGGCCAGTACCCAAAGATCGTTGGCCAGTATCCCGCATTCGACTCGCAAGTCCTCGACGGCATCCTGCACTGCAATACTCCGCCGCAATGCGCCAACCGGCATGTTGGCATCACCGGTTAATCGCTTGATGGCCGACCAGGCAAGTTGTCCATTGCCTTGATTGGCAATGGTAAAGGTCTCAATGCGAGTGCGTCCGGAGGGAACCCAGGCCGAAATGGACTCTCGTGACACTGCAACAGATAGGCTATAAAGTGCGAAGTCAAAGTCCATGGTATCCTCCGGTTCTGCCTGAAGATCGACCAGGATTGAGTCGTTATAGCCCGGCATCGAGGCGGTCAAACCGAAGAGTATCCCGGCCAGTGCCGGATCGATCCGCCAATGTCCCTCGTCGTCCGTTGTGTCGGCAAAGCCGTAGTCGGTAGCGACGACAGCGCCGGCAATCGGCGACCCGTCCGCAATGGCAACGACCGTGCCTTCAAGGACACAAGGCAGGAAGGGAATGCGCGGAATGGCCTCAGCAAGATTGGGTCGTGGCCCGATATGCCCCTGATTGCCCTGGTCATTTTGAGCCGTTCCGGTAGCGACCAAAAGGTCTCGAATCTGCATTCCGGTCAGCGTCAATCTGCCGCGCGTTCGATTCTTGTAAATGCCCTGAATGCATGCCACCGGGCCGGTTACGATCGGTGTGGCACTCGAAGTGCCGCTGAAGGTGGCCGTGTAGGTCTGGCGGCGATCGTTATTTGGAAAAAATAGGCCACCATAGCCAGCGGAGGTAACTTCGTACCCCCAACCCTGCAGATCGACGCGTCGTCCGTAATTGGAGAAACCGCACCGGCTGCGGTCCGGGCCGTAGTTGCCCGAAGGCGGGTTGCCCGCTCCGACGATAATGGCGCCTGAGTGACGATTGTCGGGATCGAATCGCCCCTGATATAACTGGGCATCGAGGTCAGAACTGCCGTTGCCGGCCGCCTGGGTGCATACGATACCGTTCGAGGTGGCGTTCTCTATGACATCGAAGTTCTCCTGCCAGGTCTCCATTGGCGATAGATAACCGCCGAATGTATAGTGCAATTCGATGACGAATATATCTCCCGGATCGAGCGCTTCGACGACTTCAGACATATCCTGGGCGACGTTGGGCCATTGGACGTCGCCGGCATAGACGGTGTGTCCACCAATTTCGGCTTCGGGGCAGATACCGTCGATGCCGTATCCGTTGTGCTGACCGATCAGGATGCCGATGACTGCATTGCCGTGATCCTCGAATTGACCGGCATTATTGACAGCGTAGAATGGCTCCTTGAAGTCTTCATGTGCAAAGTTCCAGGCGCCTTCGATGTCAATGATCTTGACGCCCTCACCGAAGCCGCCTTCGACTTCCCAGGCTGCGGGCGCATTGACGCCTTCGGGTGCGTCGTAGAGATAGCCCTGCCGTTCGGTGAAGTCGGGGGTGTCGGGCGGTATATCGACCGTTGGCTTGGGGAGGGGATTGGGGTGGGCGTCTTCGATGAGATCAAGCGCAAGCAGTGCTTCGACGAAAGGCTCCGGCGCTTCGGACGAATCGAGGAAGACGCGATACCAGTTGTTGAGGTCAGCAAGTTCCTTGCTGGAACGTTGTTCTCCGCGTATACGCCATTCTTCGAGCCGCTCTTCGGGGATGGATTCGATAAGGCGTCTGAGGTCACGGGTCTTAAAGCGGCTCAGGACCTCCTCAACCGGCAAGAGGGACTCGCCACCCAGAGCAATGAGGCGTCCGCTTCGCAGGCGGACTCTCACACTCTGGATGAACTTAAAGTTGATGCAGTCGCGATTAAAGTGTTCGGAATCGACCGCTTCGACTCGGATCGGCTTGGGCGGTGTCCAACGGGGTTGGAGAGCGCTTACAGGCGCAGCCGCAACGGCGAACAGTGCCAAGTAAAAGAACAAATCGATGTGCCGGTGCATTGTAACCTCATATCAAAAGGTAATTCCGACAAGCGTAAAGAAATGACACTTGGGTAGCAACGTAGTATTCTTGGCGATGTCGAGATGTATCGAGCAATTTGGTCATTAGCGCTTCATATAAGTTCTTCGAAGCAGGAGTGGAGGTCTCATTCTCATCGGCTATTATACCTGAATCGATCACCTTACCCCACCCTTCCCATCACCATCCGGACCGCATTCTCGCTGACCGCGGTAAATGTCGTCGGATGAACTCCGATCCAGACGATAAAGATCAGCAGGCAGCACAGGATCATTAGTTCCGTCCGCGTCAGGTCGGGTAGGTTTCGGTTGGCTTCGTGCTTGATTTCGCCGAAAAAGACCCGTTGATACATCCAAAGCAAATAGACCGCCGCAAAGATCACCCCCGTCGCGCCGATCACACCGTAAGCCGGATGCGCCTTGAAAGCGCCTGTCAAGACCAGAAATTCGCCGATAAATCCATTCAGACCCGGCAGCCCTATCGAGGAGAGCGAGACGATCAGGAAAAGTGTCGCATACTTCGGCATCACCTTCGCGAGTCCGCCATATTCCGCAATCAGCCGGGAATGCCGCCGATCGTAGATAACTCCGACAAGGAAGAACAGCGCCCCCGTCGAAAGCCCGTGATTGATCATTTGGATCGTCCCGCCCTGCAAGCCTTGCATATTGAACGCAAACAGCCCCAGCATCACAAATCCGAGATGGCTCACCGAGGAATAGGCGATCAGCCGCTTCATATCGGTCTGCAAGATCGTTACTAACGCCCCATAGACAATCCCGATCAGCGCCAGCGCCATCATCGTCGGCGCGAGTTCCTTGGCAGCGAGCGGAAAGAGCGGAATGCAAAACCGAACAAAGCCGTAGGTGCCCATCTTGAGTAGAACACCAGCCAGTATCACCGACCCGGCTGTCGGCGCCTCGGTGTGAGCATCGGGCAGCCAGGTGTGAAACGGAAACATCGGCACCTTGATCGCAAACGCCAGCGCAAAGGCGCCGAAAAGCCATAGTTGCGCCTCCTGAGGAATCACCCCGGCGGACATGATCTTCACGAGGTCGAAAGTCGTCCCGCCGGGGAGGGCGTTCCACGCCAGCCAGAGGATGCCGACCAGCATCAAGAGCGACCCGACCATCGTGTAGAGGATGAACTTCACCGCCGCATAGACGCGGTTCTGCCCGCCCCAGATGCCGATCAGTAGATACATCGGGATCAGCATCGCCTCCCAGAAGACGTAGAAGAGCACCAGGTCCATCGCTGCGAAGACGCCGAGCATGCCGGTTTCGAGCAGCAGGAGAGCCGCGTAGTAACCCTTGAGGCTCTTGCTGACGCTCGCGAACGAGCCCCAGATGCATAGCGGAGTCAGGAAGGTGGTCAGCATCACGAGGAGCAGGGAGATGCCGTCCAAGCCGATGTGATAGCGGATGTTAAGGGCTTCGATCCAAGGCTTGTTGACCTCGAACTGGAGCAGGTCGCCGATGGCGAGGGCGTAGGAGCCCTTGGCGGCGTCGAAGGCGAACCAGAGCGGGAGGCTGACGATAAACGTAACGGCGCTTACCGAAAGCGCGGTCACTTTGATGGCGCGAGCGTCCCGAAGCATGGCGACGACGGCAGCGCCGGCGAGGGGAAGAAAGATCGTGAGGCTAAGGAAGTCCAAGTCTTCTACCAGAAGGGGTGTGTAGTAAAAATATCGTCACATCGTCACACTCAAGG
>VGIQ01000092.1 GCA_016867835.1 Calditrichota bacterium
TTCCTGCCGCGGCTCAAGGGAGATTTCGGGGAGATTGGGCTCAAAGGCCCGAATAACCCCCCGCACCTGAATCGCCCATTGGACGGAATCTGCGGGAATGGGATCGACGTTGGGGTCGAAGACCTTGGCTTTCAAGGCATAGCCGCCAGTCCGGTCGAACCGCTGAACGTGCTCCAGACCGAAACCGACCTCCTCCCTACGGTTAGCCGCAAGGTCTGCCAACTCCCAGTTCATTACGAGGTTTTCCCACGCCCCCTCATAAACAACCTCAATACCGAACGCGATATCATTAGCGCGTTGAATGGTAAAGTCGAGGGTATCCGGCGTGAAGGAAGATATGAAAAGATCAGTTACTTCCACCGCCCAGACGACTTCGACCGACCATTCACCGGCCGTTACGCGGCATACGACCGGGAAGGTGCCTCTTTCGTCAAATCGGATAGTGCAGGAAGTATCTTGCGAGCGGACGGTGTCGCGGTAGGTCCACTGATAGGACATTTCCTCGCCCTGCTGGTTGCGGGCGCGGACGAGGAAGTCGATGGTTTCGCCGGGGAGGACTTTAAGGAGGGAGTCTTCGGGTTCCTTGTGGAAGACGACCGGACCAAGAATGTCGGGTTCGAGGCGGACGATGATAGCGTCGTCGCCGTTTTCTTCTTCATTGCTCACCATCGAACCGCAGGCGACGATGACGTTGTTAGGCAGGGTGATGACGGAGGTCAGTTTATTGCTGGTGACATTTCCCATTCCAACCTGACCAACTATTTGATGAAAGTCCTTGCGCCAAACTAACTCACCGTTGGGCGATGTCCGATGGGCGATGGGATGGCTCGCACGAAGGAATTGACCTCGGAATATATCCGGAATCTCCCATCCTACTGCGACAAAGCCATCCGAAATCCTTGCAACACCGTAATTACGGTGTCCCGGAAGCACTTGCTCCGGGTAAACTTCATCGAACTGAATGTCTCCATCTGCACTAATTCCTGTTAAGCTTGTATATGCCCATCGGTAGCCTTCCCAGGGCCATCTATCCTCGCGAATTCCGCCCAAGGCATATCCGTTTGGACCGGAGACAATCGAATAGAAATGGCGACTTACTTCTGCATTGAGTATTCGATTCCAAATCTGCTCACCTTCGAAATTGCATCGGATTATCCAAGCGCCTGCGGCTGCCCGTCCGACAGCGATGACCCCCTCGTCGGTTTCCCGCAGTGCATAAAAGTCCTGATAGATGTTTCCTAATGGCGCATAGAAGCGATTCCATATGATCTCACCATTGGCATCGATGGCGGCTATTCTGCCACTGACATTTGTGGTTCTTCCACAACATACAAACTCCCCGCTCTTAAGTTCAATTACTGCATTAAACACTGTTTCCCCATAGGTTTCAACCCAGAGTACTTCTCCACCATCGGCACTCACACGCATCACTGCGGCCACCTGCTCGATGCCTCCAGCAATAATGAAATCACCATTATCGGCCTCGATTATCGAGCGCGGCATGAAGTCCCAGGTTTCGATAAGCCATATAATCTCGCCTTCTGTATCCATCCGGGCCAATATGCCACTTTCGCTACCGCGAACACCACATACAGCAAATTCGCCATTAGCAGCGGCGTAAATGTCCCGGAATTCGTCATTAGCACCGAAATCATAGTATCGAAGCAGATCTATTTCGGGTTCGGCCAAGACGACGCCAGCATAGGTGAGCGCGAACTGCACTATGGCTGAGATTCTCATAGCCTATGACTTGCTCAGGCTGTGCGTTGATTGGCTGGATTCCGCCTCATTGAGCCCCCATTGAGGTTCCAAAGCTTGTTTCAGTTGCCATCCCAATCATTGAAGACATCGTTTGAAGTCACACCTTGCCAATTTACGGCGACTTCAGCAGTTATGGGATCCGAATTGTCTGGACCGTCGATGACGTCTTGGCCATCCGAACTGAGCCTCGGATCGGGATTTGTCCAAACGAACTGGGCTATTGCGGCGTTGGCCGGGACATCAACCCAGTTAAGCGTGTAGACGGAGTAGTTGGAGTTAGGGGTCATTGACTGCCAGTCTGTAATGGGGATGCCGCCGGAATCGAGGAATCGAACTTGCACTTCAATGTCATATCGTTCTGCTTCCTGATCCCATTGGATCAGCATCTCGAGATCCAGGTCTGTCGCCCACGCCATATTAGGCAAGCCGAGCGTCAAGGTGAAGATGGCCATGGCGAGGCATACGAGCCGAAAGGTGAGACTGCGAGCCATTGAGCATTCCTTTCGCTGGGTAAGGATTGTCGGATGGCCCAGGCTGATGCCCAGGCTGAATAGAATATAGCATATGAAAGGCGGCAAGTCGATAGATCGGGAATGACTTGCATGGAAAATCTTGACCGATCTGGCCTAAATAGGTGATCCTGCAGCATAACTGGTCAGCGTGCCACATGCAAGGTCATCGCCCATTCACCCCCCGATCGCTATCATTGCTGTAGGTCCGGCCATAAAGTCCGGCGCCCGCTTGCCGGCTAAGTAACCCTCCAAAGCCGCTTCATTGACTACCAGGCACTTCGCCTTGCGTCCTTCGCCGCTCATTATCAGGAGCGGAAGCGCAATCGGGTCCATCAGGCACCTGCGCAGTCGGCCATGGCAGTCGAGTCGCAGCCGGTCGCAGTGGTCGCAAAAGGAGTGCGACTGCGGCGTGATCCAACCGGTTAAGGCGTCGCCGTCCGGGCCGACGGCTCGCATCCGGCGTGCCGGCGCTCCGGGTCTTCCCGGCACCGGTTCAAGCCGATAGGCTCCTTCAAGTTCACTTCGCACCTCACGTGCTGAAATGAACTCCTCCGCTGCAAACCAGGCCGCCGGGCCGACCGACATCAGTTCGATGAACCGCACCTCGACTCCCCGCTCACCGGCAAACCGGATTAGCGCCGGGACGTCCTCCCGCCAATGACTTCGCGTCAACACCGCGTTCAACTTGACCGGCTTCAACCCGGTTTCAATTGCGGCATCGATCCCGGCGAGCACCGACCCGATCCGGCCGCCGGTCATTTGCGTGAACCGCTCCGGATCCAAAGTGTCAAGCGAGACGTTCACCCGCGCCAGCCCGGCTTCCCTGAGAGGCTGAGCCAGTCGCGCCAACTTCGACCCGTTGGTGGTGAGCGATACCTCCTCTATATGAGGATACGCCGCGAGCCGCTCCACTAGTCCGACGACCCCCGGCCGCAGGAGCGGCTCGCCACCGGTGATCTTCACCCGTCGGATAGCACAAGCCTCGGTCAGGTAGCGGACGGCCTCCGCCAGTTCGTCGAGCGTCGGTAAGTGGTTATAAGGCGTCTTCGGCAGCCCGCCCGGAGGCGCGCAGTAGAGGCAGCGGAAGTCGCAGCGGTCGGTTACGGCGAGACGAAGGAGTTGGCCGCGCCGGGGAATGGCTTTCTCCGAGGCGGCCACCAGCCTTGTCGGATCCGGGAGTGATAGTGGCGGCAAAGTGATCTCCTTTCCAAAGTTGGGAGGCGGCCCTGTTTCCAAGGACGCCCTCACGGCGAGGTCGCGGTCTCCCGCTTCGCCGACGCCTCGGAGGCCGTAGTTGCCAGCCTTAGGCATCCGGGGTCGGAGGATTGATATCAAAGATAAATCTACACTTGGCGGCTTAGTCAGGGGAGGCAGGAGTTTTTTTGCGAAATTGCTTAAAAGACCGTTCCCCCTCTTGACAGCACGGCAGACAATCTATACATTGTTCATCAACAAGTCAAGAGTTTTCGCCCCGGAGTTTCGGCGTGCTCTCAACTACCTCGGAATACGCGGTACGGGCCCTTATCCATCTGGCCCGTCTGGAGGAGGGTGGAACCCTCCTCGGACGGGACCTCGCCCTCACCAGCGACATCCCCAACAACTACCTCGCCAAGATCCTGCTGGCTCTCAACAAGGTCGGCATCGTCGAAGCGTCCCGCGGCCCGGGCGGTGGCTACCGCCTCAAACGTCCGGCGGACACTATCACCCTGCTCGAGGTCGCCCGGGTCTTCGAGGGCGAAGCCGCCGTGCCGTCCTGCTTCCTTCAACATAGCCACCTCTGCACCGACGGCCAGCCCTGTTCGGCGCATCATGCCTGGAAGCGGGTCAAGAACACCTACACCGCCTTTCTGACCCGCACGACCATCGGCGGCATCGCTGCCCAGGTCGCACCCGACCTCCAAACCCCCCAAGAGGAACTCCGGTGAATGCACTACTATCAACCACACTCCTTCTGCTATGTGCCGCATCGAGCGCCATCGCGCAGGATCCGGCTCAATACTTCCGCCAGAACTGTGCCAGTTGTCACACCATCGGAGGTGGCCGGCTCACCGGTCCGGATCTGAAAGACGTTACGACTCGCGCCGACCGAATCTACCTCGCACGGTTCATAGCCAACCCCAAGGCGCTCATCGACTCCGGCGATCCCTATGCGGTCAAACTGAAGCAGGAATCGCGCGACGTCGTGATGCCGTCAATCCCGACCCTGAATCCCGATCTGATCACGGCTCTGCTCGACCTGATCGATGTTGAGTCGAAACTTGAGGTCTCGCAGTTCGTCGGACTGGCTATTGGCGACGAGCCATTCACACCGGCACAGATTGCCTATGGCGCAAGCCTATTCCTGGGCAAACAGCCTCTTTCGGGCGGCGGAGCAGCCTGCCTTTCCTGCCATACCGTCAATGGTTTGGGAGGCCTTTCAGGCGGGCGCCTCGGGCCTGACCTGACCCTCGTTTATGAGCGCCTGCAAGGCCGCAAGGCTCTCGCGTCATGGCTCAACGCCCCTGCGACGACGACGATGCAGCCGCTCTTTGCAAGTCATCCCTTTACCCAGGACGAGGTCGTCGCGCTTACCGCCTTCTTTGAGGAGACGGCCCGACACGGTGGTGAGGACCGCTCCCCGGCTGCGCTAAACTTCTTCATCATGGGCTTGGTCGGGATGTTCATTGCGCTGGCCCTTTTCGAAGTGATATGGCGGGGCCGGTTTCGCTCGGTGCGTAGAGCGCAAGTCGAAGCGAGCGCGCTCACCCGCGATGGTGAGTATCCCACGAAGAACAAGTTAACAAGTTGGAAAGTTGGCAAGTTCGACAGCTCAACGCATTGATTTCCGCTTTTGGATCGCCGGCGACTTTCCGACTTTCTGACTATTCAACTTTTATTCTACAACCACAATGAAATCTGCCGATTCCATTCCCTGGATCAAAGACGAGACCAACCCGGCTCTCCGCAGTTGGGAGGAGTTTTACCGCAACCGCTGGCAGCACGATAAGATCGTCCGCTCGACGCACGGCGTCAACTGCACCGGCAGTTGCTCGTGGTATATCCACGTCAAGGAGGGGATCGTCACCTGGGAGATGCAGGCGCTCGACTATCCGATGCTCGAGCCAGGCTTGCCCCCTTACGAGCCGCGTGGCTGTCAACGCGGTATCTCCTATTCGTGGTACCTTTACAGCCCGCTGCGGGTCAAATATCCCTACATCCGGGGCGCCCTGCTCGACCTCTGGAAGGAAGTGAAGGCCGAGATTTACGACCCGGTCGAAGCATGGGCGAAACTGATATCCGATCCTGACAAGCGCAAGCGGTTTCAACGCGCCCGCGGCAAGGGCGGCTTCCGTCGGGCCGATTGGAATACCGTTACCGAGATCATCAGCGCCTGCGCAGTCCACACCATCAAGACTCACGGCCCGGACCGGATCGCCGGCTTCTCGCCTATCCCGGCGATGTCTATGATAAGTTATGCCGGCGGCGCCAGGCTGATGCAACTACTCGGCGGCTGCAGCCTCTCCTTCTATGATTGGTATTGCGACCTCCCGCCGGCTTCGCCGGAAACCTGGGGTGAGCAGACCGACGTCCAAGAGTCAGCAGATTGGTATAACGCCAAACTGCTCGCCGTGATGGGTTCGAACCTCAACATGACCCGCACTCCGGACTGCCACTTCGCCGCCGAAGCGCGGCATAACGGGTCGAAGATGTGGGTCTTTGCGCCCGACTTTTCGCAAGTCTCGAAGTATGCCGACGAGTGGATCGGCCTCAACGCCGGACAGGACGGAGCCTGGTGGATGGCAGTCAACCACGTTCTGCTGACCGAATTCCATCACCGCAAGCCGACGCCCTACTTCATCGACTACGTAAAGAGATACACCGACTGCCCCTATCTCGTCGAACTGCTGCCGGTTACTCCCCCTCGCTCTGCGGGGGGGACGGAAGGGGGGGAAGCGCTCTACCGTCCCGGCCAGTTGCTCCGTGCCAACCGGCTTGCGCCCTATGCCCATATCGAGAACGGCGATTGGAAATTCCTGATGTGGGACAGCGCAACGGGAGCGCCAAAGATGCCGATGGGCTCGGGGGGCTTTCGCTGGGGCAGCGAAGGCGGCAAATGGAACCTTCTCCTGAAAGACGGGCTCGACGGCAAGGACATTAAACCGCAATTGACCTTCCTGCCCGATTCCGACGACGTGGTGCAAGCCCTCTTCGACGACTTCGCCGGAGCCGCCAGTCTAAAGCGCGGGGTTCCGGTCCGCCGGATTAGGTGTGCCGACGGTAGCGAGGTTGTTGTTGCGATGGTCTATGACCTCCTGATGGCGCAATATGGCGTCGCTCGCGGTCTCGCCGGCGACTACCCGAAAAACTACGACGACGCCGATTCGCCCTACACCCCGGCCTGGTCCGAGAAGTTCACCGGCATCGGACGCGAGACGCTTATCCGCTTCGCCCGCGAGTGGGGCACCACTGCCGAACTGACCAAGGGCAAGTGCACCATCATCATCGGCGCCGGGATTAACCACTGGTATCACGGCAACCTGATGTATCGCGCCGGGATCAACGCGCTGATGCTCTGCGGTTGCGTAGGTGTCAACGGCGGCGGCCTGGCGCACTATGTCGGGCAGGAGAAACTTGCTCCCGGCGAACCCTGGAGTGCCATCGCTTTTGCCCGTGACTGGTTCCCCGCTGCACGGCTCCAGAACGCTCCCAGTTGGCACTACGTCAACACCGACCAATGGCGTTACGAGCGTGCCTTCACCGACTATCATACCGTTCCGCCCCCCCCTCATTCCCCCCCGCTCAGCGGGGGGGACGCAAAGGGGGGCGAGACCTTCCTCGCCGCGGGCCACACCATCGACGTCCAGGTGAAGGCGGTCCGCAATGGGTGGCTCCCCTTCTACCCGCAGTTCAACCGCAACCCTATCGAGATCGTCCGCGAGGCTGAAGCCGCCGGAGCGAAGAACGAATCCGAGATCGTCGCCTGGGTCGTGGAGCAACTTCGCGCCCGCAAGTTGCAGTTCGCGGTCGAAGACCCCGATGCTCCGGAAAACTGGCCCCGGCTCTGGTTTATATGGCGCGGCAACGCCCTGATGTCCTCCTCCAAGGGCCACGAATACTTCCTGCGCCACTACCTCGGCACACACGACAACGCCATCGCCGAGGAGATAGCCGCTGGTTCAACCGCTGAAGTCGTCTGGCGCGACAAAGCCCCCCAGGGCAAGATGGACCTCGTCATCGATGTCAACTTCCGGATGGACACCTCGGCGCTCTATTCCGACATCATCCTGCCCGCTGCAACCTGGTATGAGAAAGCCGACCTCAACTCTACCGACCTGCATAGTTTCATCCATCCCCTCTCGGCGGCTGTTCCACCCTGTTGGGAGACCAAGAGCGATTGGCAGACCTTCCGCGCCATTGCGAAAAAGGTCGCCGAGTTGGCCCGGCGGCACCTGCCGGAGCCGGTGAAGGACCTGATCGCTTCGCCGCTGGCGCACGACACCGCTGCCGAGATCGCCCAGCCGGTTATGAAGGATTGGCTCGCTGCAGGTGAAGTCCCCCTCCCCGGTAAGACGATGCCCGGGCTCAAGGTCGTAAGCCGCGACTATACGAAGATCTACGAGCAATACGGCGCCTTTGGGCCACTCGCGCGCGACAACGGCCTCGGAGCGCACGGGACGCACTACCAGATCAAAGACGTCTATGAGGAGGCGGCAAAATCGCTCCCCACGGTCGTCGTCGGCGAGGAGCGGCTGCTCTCGATTGCCGAAGACGAACAGTCCTGCAATATCATCCTTCACTTCGCCACCGTCACCAATGGCGAACTGGCCTATCGCTCTTACAAGAATATGGAAGCGAAGGTCGGCCTGCCTCTGACGCCGCTGGTGGAACGTTATCGCGGCGTTCGCACCGATTACAAAGGTCTGCAGACGCGCCCCTTCCGGTTCGTCAACAGCCCGATGTGGTCCGGACTGATCGAAAATGGCCGCGCTTACAGCCCCTTCACTTACAACGTCGAAGCCCTCGTGCCGTGGCGCACCCTGACCGGCCGTCAGCACTTCTATCTCGACCATCCCGGTTACATCCAGTTTGGCGAGCACCTGCCGACCTACAAACCGAAGCCGCTGCCGGTGCAGTATGCCGACCTGATGTTCACCTCGAACAACCGGCAACCCGATCCGGATGGCACATCGCCGCGCGCCGTGATGCTCAACTACCTGACGCCGCACGGCAAGTGGCATATACACTCGACCTACGGCGACAACCAGCGGATGACGACCCTTTCGCGCGGCGTCGAGCCGTTCTGGATCAGCGAAGAAGACGCCGCCGCCATCGGCATCAACGACAACGACTGGGTCGAAGTCCACAACGACCACGGCGTCGTCGTCACGCGGGCGGTCGTCTCAGCGCGCATCCCAAAGGGCATTTGCATCCAGTATCACTCGCCGGAGCGGACCTATTCGGTGCCGAAATCGCCGCTTCGCAACGGCCGGCGGGCCGGCGGTCATAACAGCCTGACCCGGACGCGCCTCAAGCCGAATCTGATGGTCGGCGGTTACGGCCAGTTCACCTATCACTTCAACTATTGGGGCCCCGTCGGCTGCCAGCGCGACACCCACATTCTGGTGCGCAAACTGCCGGAGTTGAAGTGGTAACCCAATATACCCGTGCGGGAGGATGCCCTCGTCCGCCTGCCAGCAACCGGACGAGGGCGTCCGGTTGCACACCCAACTGGATTCCCGCCTGCGCGGGAATGACAACTCACTGAGAGCACAATGAACGTTCGCTCGCAAACATCGATGGTTTTCCACCTCGACAAGTGCATCGGCTGCCATACTTGCTCGATCGCTTGCAAAAATATCTGGACCGATCGCAAGGGCGCCGAGTATATGTGGTGGAACAACGTCGAAACCAAGCCCGGAGGGGGCTACCCGACCCGGTGGGAAGATCAGTCGAAGTTCGCAGGTGGGTGGGAAAAGTCGAACGGCGATATCCGTCTCCGCTCGACCGGGCGGGGCCGGATCGTCCCGAACATCTTCCACAACCCGCATATGCCGTCGATCGACGACTACTACGAGCCGTGGACTTACGATTACAAAGCCCTCTTCGACTCGCCAGAAGGCCCCGACCAGCCGACCGCGCGGCCGATCTCGATGATCACCGGTGAGCCGATCGACATCGAGTCCGGCCCCAACTGGGACGACGACCTGGGCGGTTCGCCGGTCTATGCCCGCAACGACCCCAACCTCGAGGCCCTCGACCCGGTCGTCCAGCAGCAACTCTTCGCCGTCGAGCGGCTCGTCTTCTTCTACTTCCCGCGCATCTGCAACCACTGCCTCAACCCGGCATGCGTCGCAGCGTGCCCGTCGGGAGCGCTCTACAAGCGCGGCGAAGACGGCATCGTCCTGCTCGATCAGAAACGTTGTCGCGCCTGGCGGTCGTGCGTCGCGGCGTGCCCTTATAAGAAAACCTTCTTCAACTGGCACACCGGCAAGTCCGAGAAGTGCATCCTCTGCTTCCCCCGCATAGAGACCGGCCAGGCACCGGCTTGCTTCCACTCCTGCGTCGGGCGGATTCGCTACCTCGGCGTCTTGCTCTACGACGCCTCGCGCCTCCACGACGTCGCCAACCTGCCCGACGCCGAACTGATCGACGGCCACCGTGAACTAATCCTCGATCCGCACCGCAGCGAGGTCGTCGAAGCCGCTCTTCGGTCGGGCGTCAGCGAGGCGATGATCGAAGCCGCGCAGAAGTCGCCTGTCTATCAGTTCGTCAAGGTCTGGAAGATGGCTCTCCCGCCGCACATCGAATATCGCACATTGCCGATGCTCTTCTATGTCCCGCCGATGTCTCCGGTGATGGCGTCGCGGCAGGAGAACGGCGTCGAAATGACCTCATCCGACCTCTTCCACGACATCAACCAATCGCGGGTGCCGGTGCAGTTCCTCGCCAGCCTCCTGGGCGCCGGTCAGGAAGGCAAGGTGCTCTACGCCCTGCGCAAACAGAAAGCCGTCCGCTGGTGGCGGCGGGCACTCACCGTCGGCGATGTGTCGCAGGAGACCGCCATCCGGATGCTGAAGGAAGCCGACTGCACCCCCGATGAAGCGGAGGCGATTTACAAACTGACCAGCCTCTGCACCTTCGACGACCGCTTCGTCATCCCGCCCGAGCACCGCGAGGAGGCAATCGAGGCGATGCAAGACCCCTTCGAGCGGCGCACCGAAGCCGGGTTCGGATTCCTGTCCGGACCGAGACGAGGGCTTTAATATTGCAAAATGAAGAGCGCAGAACTATGAACGAAAAGACCCTATCGGCTCTCGCCGGATTGCTCCGCTATCCGGAGAGTGATGCCGCACTGCGTTTGAATGGTCTGCGGTCGGCGTTGCCAGCAGCAGCCCTCCGTCCGCTGGAGGAATTTGAGGCGTCGCTTGCCGCGCTCAGCCTTAACGATCGGCAGGAACTTCACGTCCGGACCTTCGACTGGATTCCCGACCAGGCGCTCGAAGTCGGCTGGCATCTCTTCGGCGAAGACTACCAGCGGGGCGAGTTGATGGCTTACCTCGCAAAGCAGTTGCGCGAGCATAACCTCGACGCCGGCATCGAACTTCCCGACCACTTGACCAACGTCCTGTGCCTAATGGAGGTCTGGAAATCGGAAGAAGCCGGGGAGTTTGAATCGAAGTTCCTTCTGCCGGCGCTTGACAAGTTGACCGGGGCACTGCGGAAAGCTGAATGCCCCTACGTTCGGCTACTCGACGCAATCCGCGAGACCCTGAACGAAGAACGAAGCACGAAGAACAATCAACGGGCGAACCATGACCTGGCTTGACGGCATCTTGTTCGGGGTGCTCCCCTACGTGGCGCTGATCATCTTCTTCCTGATCACGATTCACCGCTACCGGGCGCAGACCTTCACCTACTCGAGCCTCTCGTCGCAGTTGCTCGAGAATCAGCAGCACTTCTGGGCGCTGGTGCCGTTTCACTACGGCATCCTGACCGTCCTGACCGGGCACATCGTCGCCTTTCTGATACCGCGTCAGGTGCTGCTGTTCAACGCTCGCCCTCTGCGGCTCTACCTGCTTGAGATTACCGGCCTCATCTTCGGCCTCCTGACGCTGGTCGGCCTTATCGCCATCATCGTCCGGAGGGTGACAGCCATCCGCGTCAAG
>VGIQ01000093.1 GCA_016867835.1 Calditrichota bacterium
CCGGATCGCTGGCGAGCGGCCTCGACGGCTTCGGAATCGACCGCCTCCTTGCCGCAATGCAGCCTGAACTTTCCGGCTACAGCCCGGAGGGCTACGGCGCCGTAGTCGAAGCCGCTTCTAAAGCATTGGGCGCCGAGGTCATACTCTTCCCGGCAACTTCGATGGGACGCGATCTGGCGCCGACGCTGGCTGCCCGGCTTGACGCCGCCTTCCTCCCCGACTGCACCGAACTCACGGTAACAGGTGGGCGGATTGCCGTCCGCCGGCCCGTCTATGCGGGAAGGCTGATGATCACCCTCGAAGCCAGGACTCTCCCGGCGATAGTATCGCTTCGCCCCAAGGCTTTCCTCGCCATCAAGTCCGGCGGCTCAGCACCTGCGCTCGAATCCCTGAGCGTCGATCTGACCGGCGTCGTCAAAACCGTCTGCGTCGAGACCCGTCAGGAAGGCGCCGGTAAACTCGACGTCAGCGAAGCGGATGTCATTGTCAGCGGCGGACGCGGAATGAAGGGGCCTGAGAATTTCCATCTTGTCGAAGACCTTGCCGCAGCGCTGGACGGAGCCGTCGGAGCCTCTCGCGCGGTAGTCGATGCCGGCTGGAGACCGCACGGCGAGCAGGTCGGACAGACCGGCAAAGTGGTCGGACCGTCGCTCTACATCGCCTGCGGCATATCCGGCGCCATCCAGCACCTCGCCGGGATGCGCTCGTCGAAGGTGATCGTAGCCATCAACAAGGATTCCGACGCGCCAATTTTCAAAGCAGCGGACTATGGCATCGTTGGAGACGTCTTCGAAGTTCTTCCGGCCTTGACTGCAGCAGTCAAGGCGCTCGCCCGGTAACCACCGCACCCCCCAATGAGTAGGCTGGGGTCACACCTTATCGTATCGGTCGCATTCGCCATATTGGCGCTTGCGACCGGTGCGGTAGCCGAGGATAGCCTCGATGTTGTTCTGCGCGTCATCGACCTCTACGATGCCGGACGGATCAGCGAAGCCGAATATCTGGCGTTGAAAGCCCTCGACGTTCCGGGTGAACTTACTCCGGCACAGCGCACCGACCTCTATAAAGTCCTCGCCTTCTGCGCTGCAGCCAACGACGACGAACTGAACGGTGCCCGCTATTTCCTTCAGGCTTTGCGCCTGACTCCGACCCTTTCGCCCGATCCCATTACCTGGTCCCCCAAGGTGCGGCGTATCTTCGACATCGCCCGCACCGACTACGTCAAGGTGGCTGCAGAGGAGCACCGCTTCCGGGTCGCTGCCGAAGCCGAAATCTGTCGCAAGGCATCGCTTCGGGCGCTCTATATCCCGGGAGGGGGCCAGTTTGAGAAGGGAGAACCGGGACGCGGTCTCATCTATACCGGGCTGATCGCAACGACAGCGATCCTGCTGGCCTACGCTGAGTTGCAGATGCCCGACGCCCGGCAGAATTACCTCGATGCGACGACCAGCCGGGACGCGGCGCGTCTCTGGAAGGACTACCGCAGCCTGTCACGCCTCCGCAACGGCGCCGCAATAGGACTGGGCATATCCTATGGCGCGGCCTTCCTCGATGCTCTTTGGCGAAAACCTCCGCCCGGCCGGCTGCCGGTTGACGGGCATTAGGCCTCACCGACCGCAGGGCACTCCGCCAACATCAAGTGCGCATAGTTTGCAGACCGCTCTACCTGTAGTGCATATTCTGCACAGTTACAGCGCCCCATCTCACGCCTTATGACGCCGATTTCGCCTTGAATCGGCACCAATTCTCTTTTGGCACACCGCTTGCTATTCTTAAGACCAGCACAGCATCCGGCACGGTTTCTTTTGGACGCCCGGTTAACGCGCATTCCTTCCGCCTCGCACTGCTTCAGCACGGTTCACAGCACTGCTACAAGCACAGGTTACCCGACAGAAACAAGCACAGCATCAGGTTCGGGTTCGGCACGGTTTCATTGGCGGAAGCGCACTACTTCACTATCGGCCTAACGAATGCGCGGCCGGAACGTTGACGAGAGCAGGCACGGTTTCTTTGATTTGCCGCCGCTGGTGGCCGTAACGTTTCGGCAGTTGCCTCCTTCGGGATGCGACCGGCACGGGATATTCTGACCTCCGGGTCGTCCGGGTCCACTTCGGTGGACAACTTCGACAGATATCTGCACCATGCACTGTCCGGCTGTCGAAGCAACATAGGGAGCATAAGCCGGCGGAGCCGCGTCAAGCCTATCCGCATCCCGCCGCCCGGGTATCGGCGGGAAAGGATGGTCGTCCTACGCGCAACCCGCTAATGCTAATACGATCGTAACAGTTGACGCCCCGCCGGCTACTCCCCTGGTTCGATTTCAAGTGCTGCCTTCAGGTTGACGATATTATTACTGACGACCGTGCCGCCTTTTGTGGCAGAGCAGAATCTTTGGCATCCACTGTCCCTATTGACCGCTGATCCCTTCCCTCCACCAACCTCCGGATGGGAACTTCGGCTGAGCCACGTGTTGGAAGCAACCCGCAGAGTGCTGACACTTTAATGGCCGGGGACAGTCATAGATAGCGCCGACTCAAGCATTTGAGCCGGCGCTTCCTTTTGAATGGATAAAGGATAAAGACCGGAATTGGGATTAAATTCCCATCGCAAGCCGCAGCAGCGTTGACAGGTCAATCCGCCTCTGCCTATATTAAGGCATAATCGATTCCTTGAATCAGGACCACCCAATAGGGTCCGGAATTGTCAATTTATATCCAATAAAACCTACCGGAGCAGCAGTGTCTCACTACGATCAGATCATCCCGCCCGCCGACGGGGCATCAATTACCACCGTCAATAACGAACTGAACGTTCCCGACAATCCCATCATCCCCTTCCTGCGCGGCGACGGCATCGGTATCGACATCTGGCCGGCCACGCAGCACGTCATCGACGCCGCCGTCGCCAGGGCTTACAGCGGCAAGCGCCGGATCGCCTGGTTCAAGGTCTATGCCGGGGACGAAGCCGTCGAGAAGTATGGCCCCAACCAATACCTGCCCCAGGACACCCTGAAGGCCGTCGCGGACTACATCGTCGCCATCAAAGGCCCGCTCACGACCCCGGTCGGCGGCGGCATCCGCAGTCTCAACGTCACCCTTCGTCAGGTGCTCGACCTCTACGCCTGCATCCGCCCGGTGCGCTGGTTCAAAGGCGTCCCATCACCGGTTGTCAACCCGGCGGCAATGAACATCGTCATCTTCCGCGAGAACACCGAGGATGTCTATGCCGGCATCGAATGGCAGCAAGGCACCCCCGAAGCCGCCAGGATCATCGACTTCATCAACACCCAAATGGGCAAGAAGATCCGCACCGACTCCGGCGTCGGCATCAAGCCTATCTCGGTAACCGGTTCGAAGCGTCTGGCGCGCAAGGCGCTCCAATTCGCCGTCAAAGAGGGCCGCAAGTCGGTTACCTTTATGCACAAGGGGAACATTATGAAGTTCACCGAAGGCGCCTTCAAAGACTGGGGCTACCAACTGGCGCTCGACGAGTTCCGCGACCGCGTCATCACCGAAGCCGAACTCTGGGACGAGACGCGCGCCGCTGACGGCGTTACACCGATCACCAAGCCGGGCGCCTTTGCCGATCTTCGCGGCGGGAAGCCGGCCGGTGATCCGGGCGGACGGGTCGTCGTCAAGGATCGTATCGCCGACTCGATGTTCCAACAGATCCTGACCCGTGCCGACGAATACGATATCGTCTGCACCCCCAACCTGAACGGCGACTACCTCTCGGACGCCTCGGCAGCCCAGGTCGGCGGTCTTGGAATGGCCCCCGGTGCCAACATCGGCGACTATGTCGGGATGTTCGAAGCGACCCACGGCACCGCGCCCAAATATGCCGGTAAGGATATGGTCAACCCCGGCAGCCTGATGCTCTCCGGGGTGATGATGCTGACCTACCTCGGCTGGCGCGAAGCCGCCCTAATGGTCGAGCAAGCCATCGAACGCACCATCGAAGCTAAGACCGTAACCTATGACCTCCATCGCCTGATGGAAGGTGCCACCAAGGTCTCCTGCTCAGGCTACGCCGAAGCTATCGTGCGGAATATGTAGATGGTTCGTTTCGTTTCCCGTCCGGGTCATCACTCGTGATCGCTTGCTGTGAACGCTGATGCTATGATCGTCATTCCCGCGAAGCAGCCTGTCCGAGAATGCACTGGGGTGCCGTCGGGTGTCTTCACCCGACGGGAAGTCATTGTTAATAAAGGTATATTGGTGTCAGATTAGACAACTTACACCGCGACCAAGTGTGCTTGATAGTGTCAGGTGGGACACCTGACACCACATTTAATGCTATTCGGAACGCGAACGTTACTGCGGCGGGGGACGGGACCTAACCCGTCCCCCGCGTTTTTGGCTCACGCTATGATGCATAGAAAGCAAGTGGCAAGCCTCTTGACTTGGACGATTCCACAGGTTACCTTACAAGATACTTTTTCCCGTTCAACCTAATCGCCTTATGAAACGACACGCCCTGCGGTCCACCGCTGTTGCTTTTGCACTTATGGTCCTCGCCATAGGCACGGGCCGGTTACATGCTGCCACCGGGAGCATCAAAGGAACCATCACCGACTCCGAGACGGGCTTCCCGATGGCCGGCGCCAGCATTACCATACCGGGCACACCCTGGGGCGCCGAGGCCGACTTCGATGGCAACTACGTCCTGATCGGGATCACCCCCGGAACCTACACCCTCGAAGCCTCCTTCACCGGGTATCACAACCTGACCCTTACCAATGTGCTCGTCGAGTCGGATCTTACGACGACGCTCGACATCACACTCACCCCGGCGGCAATCGAATTGAAGGAAGTCAAGGTGGTAGTGCAGAAGAAGTTGGTCAACCTCGGCCAGTCGTCGGCGGGACAGCGGCTCGGCAAGGTTGAACTGCAGAATCGCAAGCCCGAGTCGATCAGCGCTATCCTCTCGACCACCAAAGGTTTCAAGACCGACGTTGAGGGCAAGTTCCACGTCCGGGGCTCGCGCTCGGGATCGGTTGCCATCGTGGTCGATGACATCGACCGCCGCGACCCGCTCGTCGATACCCAGACCTCACTTTCAGTCTCGAGTGAAGCGGTCGAAGAGATCAACATCCTGACCGGAGGCTTCAACGCCGAGTATGGCCGCGCCGGAGCCGTCGTTCAGATCACCACCTCGGAAGGCTCCAAGACCGACTACTCCGGCCGCGTCGAATTTCAAACCGACCGCATCATCGAGACCTACTCCTTCGACACCGACCGGATGGAACTGAACCTCGGCGGGCCGGTGCCCTATTCCAAGAGCCTGCTCGGCAAGCCGGTTACCTTCTTCCTTTCGACGACGGGCTATCTCAGCAACACCTACACCCCCTTCAACATCAACCGACCTGCAAACGACTATCTGGGGCTGGGCATCAAACTCCCGGAACGGCAGGACAACAGTTATCAAACTTCGCTCAAACTCTCCTACAGCCTGACCGATACGAAGAAACTTTCGCTCTCACTTTCCGAGAACTACCACCGTTGGGACATCTATCCCGCCGGCGAGGGCGGCGTTTCGGGAAACTACGGCTACGGATACAAGTACAATCTCCAAAATCGGCCCTGGGCTGAAAACCGGCAGTTCTCCGCGGCGCTCACCTACACTAATCAGGTGTCGGCCAAGACCTACTACACGCTGAAACTGATCACCTTCAGCACTCACTCCCGCGTTCAGCCGCGCGGCAAAAGCCCGGGCGAGTTCACCCTCCTATCGGCCATCGAGAACAATTTCGCCAACGCCTTCGACCGCAACGGCAACAGTTGGCTCGACCCCGACGAATATACCGACAACGACGGCAACGGCTTTATGGACGGCTTCTGGGATGCCAATGACAACGGCATCTACGACGGCGGTGGCGAGGGCTACGAAGACCTCAATATGAACGGGCAATGGGATCGTGGCGAAGATTGGGTAGATTTGAATGGCAACGGTATCTACGACGCCGCCGAGCCATGGGTCGATGTAGTCAACCCGCTGACCGGCGAGAACAACCCGGGGCAGTGGGATCCCTGGGACCCCTATGTCGATCTGAACGGCAACGGACGATGGGACCCGGACGAACCGCAATTGCCGGAACAAGACTGGAACCGCAACGGCCGCTGGGACGGCGAACGCTTCCAGGACGCCAACGGCAACGGGTCGTTCGACGCCTGGGAGCCCTTTACCGATCTGAACGGCAATTCCCGTTGGGATCCCGGCGAACCCTTCGAAGACCTGAACGGCAACGGCATTCAGGACGACGGCGAAGGCTATGATGACAAGGACCTGAGCGGAGAGAACAACCGGCGTGATCTGGTGAGCCGCACCGGCAGTTCCGACACCCGCGAGCCCTTCATCGACGGCGACTACTGGCACGACACCGGCGAGCCTTTCATCGACGAGCCCGATCCCATCTCGGGGCTTTATAATGGGCGGTGGGATCCCGGGGAAATCTGGTTCGATCTGCCTTCGTCAGCCAATGCCCAGACTGGAGCCGGACGCTGGTTCCTCGGCTCGGAAATGACTCTAAACGGGCGCTACGACCCCCCCAACAGCCTCTTCGACGAGTATGAACTCTTCTGCAAGCCGGCCGACTTCCGCTCGGGCTTGAATCCCTCCCGTCCGGTGATCTACAACTACAACGAGGAAGCTCGCGGCAACGACTGGCCGGATAATATCTACGCCTTCATCCCCGGCAAGTCCACCTGGATCAACCGCTCGCTGCACGACGCCGCCGCCCCTCTCTTTAACATACCAAATACCCAGTTCGATGAGGGCAAGGAGTGGTTTCGCGACTACAACAACAACGGCGTCTGGGACAACTATGACCTCTTCCTCAACCCGGGACTCTGGGACGGCACCGCCTTCTGGCAGGATCGCGTCGCAACCGAATACACCGTCAAGTATGACATCCAGAGCCAGGTGACGAAGCATCACGAAATGAAGAGCGGCGTCGAGGTCAAGTATCGCGATCTTGAAATGCAGTCCATCTCCCAGCCGGACTTGCTCTACAGCGGTGAAGCCAACCTGCCTTCCGGCTCACTTTATCCCGACCGTGGCGGAGTGCGCGACTTTTATCAGTATCAACCCTTTGAGGGTGCCGCCTACTTGCAGGACAAGATGGAGTTCGAGGGCCTCATCGTCAACGCCGGCCTGCGGCTCGACTTCATCATCCACGACCAAAAGGTGATCGACGAATTCCGGGAACGTCTCATCCGGGACGAGCCCGGCGCTATCATCGCCGAGCGAGGCAACTACCGCGTCTCGCCGCGGCTCGGCATCAGCCACCCGATTACCGAGCGCTCGAAACTCTACTTCAACTACGGGCACTTCTATCAAGCCCCCAGTTTTCAGTATTTCTACAAGTCGGCGACCGCCAACTTCGATGCCAACACCACGATCGGCAATCCCAACCTCGAATACGAGAAGACGATCCAGTATGAACTCGGCGTCAACACCCAGATCAGCGACTTCGTCGTCTTCGACATCTCCGGCTACTACAAGGATCAGTATGACCTGATCTCAACGGCCGATGAACGTTGGAAGAACCTGACCCTCGATCGCTATGTCAACCTCGACTACGGCCGGATGCGAGGCTTTGAATTCACCATCGACAAGCGCCCCGCGCACCATTATGCGCTGACCTTTAACTACGACTTCTCCTACGCTTTCGGCAAGGCGTCGGACCAACTGGCAAATCAAGCCTCGCGGCTGCGAGGTGTACCCTATAACTACGACGAGCACCCCCTCGACTGGGACGAGACGCACAAGATCAACGCCTTCCTTACTGTGCTCTATGCCAAGAACGAGCACCCTGAGTTATTGGGATTCCGGATGCCGGACGACTGGCTTATGACGGTCCAGTGGGAGTTCGGTTCAGGGCTGCCTTACACCCCGTCGAAATACACCACCGGCATCGAGAACACCAACCTGATCCTGCCCAATTCGGCGCGGCTGCCGTGGCGCGAGCGGACGACGCTCAAGTTTGAAAAGTATTACTCCCTCAATCCTCAAAAGGGGACGCGCGCCTTCTTCGGCTTCACCGTGGGCAATCTTTTCAACAAGCGAAATGTCCAGTCGGTTTACGCCGAGACAGGCAGCCCGAGTCAGGCCATCCACCCCCTCAATCCGTCCTATAATCCGAGCGAAAACCGTTCGAACTACGATGCCAATCCGCGCAACTACGACGCTCCGCGGAACGTGCTCTTCAGGGTTGGGATGACCTTCTGAAGTACCTTTCCTCGCCACAGGTATGAAGAGTCGAACGGGGCAGGCGGTAACCGCCTGCCCCGTTCTGCTGCCTGGAGCCTTGAGCCCTAAGCCCTATGCCTAATCAATCGCCGGCAGTGTCATCCGTCGCAGCGCAGCCAGATCGAGCAGCGTAAACTCCCGCCCCTCAACAAGAACCGCACCCTCGTCCTGCATCCGGCGCAGAATGCGCGACAGCGACGGCTGAGCGATGTTCAGCATCGTCGCAAGGTCGCCCTTGGACTGACCGATCGTCACCTTGGGACATGCCAGCGGTGTCCCGGGCGGACTCGAACGCTCGTAGAGTTCAAGAAGATGCCGCGCTACCCGCGCCGTTCCGCTCTCCATCGTTAACTGCTCGATTCGCGCCACCATCCGCTTGAGCCAGATCGCCATCCCTTCGAGTAAAAACCGCGCAAAAGGCGCACTTTTCCCGACCATTTCCATCACCACTTCGCGCGGCACAACCAGCAGCGACGCGTCGCGTTGGACGATCGCCGCCGCGGGATAACGTCCGATGAAGATCGCAGCCTCGGCTATCACTGCCGGCGCCTCGGCAATATGGAGGACCGTCTCCTTGCCCTCCCGGCTGAATCGGGCCAGTTTGACGGCTCCCTCAAGCAGTATGAAGAGCGCTGCGGCAAAGTCCCCCTCGCGAAAGACCACCGAATGCGCCGATTTGACCTTCACGTCGCACTTTCTGATCAGGTCAGCCGTCAGGTCCCGGCCGAGCAGCGCACCAAACCGGCTGGAAATGACCCGATCGGCTTGCTCTACAGTAACCGGCATTAGGTTAGAAGTTGAGGCGGGGCGGACTAACGCGGGATGACCAACCGGTCCCCAGGTCGAATTCGGGAGGAATGATCGAGGTCGTTGGCGCGAAGCAGGTGGTCGCGTTCGATGCCATATCTCCGCGCGATGTCCCAAATGGTATCGCCGCGACGGACCGTATGCACGGCGGACGATACGTCTGCTGAAGCGACCTCGACCTCGCCTGCGCCCGGGACCTTGAGTCGCGCCCCGACCTTCATCTTGCGTGGATCGCTGATACCGTTGGACTTCATCAAGGCAGCCGCCGATATTCCGTAGCGCGAGGCAATCGACTGCGGCGTCTCGCCTTTGGCGACGATATGTGTGCGTGAGGCGGCGCCTGCTGTGGATGACGTCTCCACCGGCTCAGATCGATTCGATCTAACGCCAGCGGCTTCAGTCTCCGGAGCCGCTGCGACCGCCGGCGTAGCTCCCGGCTTCACGACGAGCCGCTGGCCAACGCGCAATCTTCGTGGATTGCTGATATGGTTGCGCTTCATCAGGGACGAGGCTGAAACGCCATACCGCGCTGCAATTGCAGCCGGCGTCTCGCCGCTCCGGACAATGTGAACCACCTCGCCATTGCCGGCCCGGGCCGGTGCCGGAGGCGTCTCCTCCTCGACGGCTGTATAGCGCGCCTTGGCGATCTCGGGCGAGGTCGGAACGATCAACTCCTGCCCGATCCGGAGTCTCCCGTCGGGCCGGATCTGGTTCTCCGCAATAGCCCGAATGTCGCGCACCGAGACCCCATACTTGCGCGCTATGGCCGAGAGCGTCTCACCCTTGCGAACAGTATGCCGGGCTAACGCGCGTTTTTCGTCATCCGGAAGCGCGGCCCATTCGCGCTGGAAAGCCTCAGCCGTCCCTACGGGTAAAATAAGCAGCGTCGAATCGTTCGTCGGGGGTGTGCAGGCTCTGAGCAGCCAGGGATTGATTTCCTTGAGTTCCTGATATTCCCGACCAATAAGTCTGGCAGCCAGTTTCAGATCGACCTGCTCGGTAACCCACATCGAATCGACCTTCGGCAAATCGCGAAAAACCGGAGGATCGAAGCCGTAAGCCGCCGGATCCTGCGCGATGAGTCGCGCGGCGATGTAGGTAGGCACATAGTTGCGCGTCTGCTTCGGCAGCCGACTCATCTTCCAGAAGTCTTTCGTGCCGCTGCGATGGATGTTCTTCTCAACGTTCCGCTCGCCACAATTATAGGCTGCCATCGCCAGATACCAGTCGTCGAAGTCATAGTAGAGTTTCTTGAAATACCGGACCGCCGCATAAGTCGCCTTGACCGGATCGCGTCTCTCGTCATGCCAATAGGTCGTCTTAAGCCCGAATATCTTTCCGGTCGATTTGATGAACTGCCATGGCCCCGACGCATGCGCATACGAGTAGGCAATCGGATTGAATCCCGATTCGATCATCGCGATATAGACCAAGTCCTCCGGCATTCCCTCTTCGCGCAGGATCTTCCGCATCATAGGTTCATAGACTTCAGCCCTCCCCAGCCATCGTTGATAGACCTTTCGGCCCTTAGTTTGGAAGAATTTGATTGCATTCTCGACCTGACGGTTCATTACCATCGGAATCGGGGGATAGAGCACCTTGACTTGAAGCGCCTCGGCAAGCGCCGTCGTGTCGGGCGCCAGGTCCTCCTCCGCAACCATGCCATCATCGCCGGTCAGTGTGTCCTCGCCGGAAACCTCTACGCCCGCAATCACCGCCTCACGGGGCGATTCGGCCGGTAGTTCATCCTTACCGCGAACATAGTCATCGTAGAAGTGGTCGATCTGCTCCGCAAGCCGCTGATAAGTCTCACGCTCCGCGTCAAGGGACTCGACATTGATCGATGTCAGGATCACCCGCACCATCGCAAACCGGTATCCGGCCGTCACAAGTTGGTCTTCCGACAACAGTTTGCGAGCGCTTTCGAGCATCCGCGCAGCCACGGCCAACTTTTCCGTCACCGGCAGCACCATAAACGCAGCGTCGAGAGGAAGATCTTTCAGATCGTCGTCATCGACAGCATCGGCGGTGTCGGCAGCGGTAAGATGGGATCCGTTTTCGGGGGGGAGAGAGGGAGGCGCGGAGTCCGCGCTTCGGAAGACCCGCTCCGGAGCGCAAGCCAGGAAGAGCAGGGCAATGGAGAAGAAAAGGGTATGGACCAATCTGTTGCGAACTGTCATTGATTCAGATACTATTAATGAGTGCAGTATCATCTTGTTTAGTTCCCCCGCTCAGCGGGGGGACTACAGGGGGGTAGAAGTGCAACCCCATATTGCCCCCCCTTTTATTCCCCCCCGCGAAGCAGGTGAGAGAAGACAAGAACTAACTGCACCAAGTAGTAAAGGTCGAATGACCGATAATG
>VGIQ01000094.1 GCA_016867835.1 Calditrichota bacterium
CGGTGACAACTGATGGGTCAGGAAGGGAAGCAGCAGGAACCCTACAAGGCGGGTCAGGACATTGCCCGCGCCATAGACGAGCGTCTGTCCGGCAAGACGGCGCAGGTCGGCAAACATCAGGACTATGCGGTTTCGAGAAGTCGGGCTGAGCCGATCAGCAAGTCTTCCCGGAACGGCGGCGCCATAAGTTGGACTCCGACAGGCAACCCCCGGTCATCGGTTCCGACCGGAATCGAAAGGGCCGGTATGCCTGCAAGGTTGGCGGTTACGGTGAAGATGTCCGAGAGATACATCGCCAGCGGGTCGCTGATGCGCTCGCCGATCTTAAACGCTGTCGTGGGGGTCGTGGGCGTCAAAAGGAGGTCGAACCGGTCGAAGGCGGCGAGCAACTCATCCCGAATGAGCCGCCTCACCTGCTGCGCCTTGCGATAGTAGGCATCGTAGTAACCGCTCGAGAGGACATAGGTGCCGAGCATGATCCGCCGTTTCACCTCCGGACCGAATCCGGCTTGTCGGGAGAGGCGGATCACATCGCCGCTGCTGTTATCCTCTGCCCGCGGCCCGTAGCGCACGCCGTCGTAGCGCGCCAGGTTGGAAGAAGCCTCGGCCGGGGCGATGATGTAATAGACCGGAATGGCGTAGCGTGTTAGAGGCAGGGAGCACGGTTCGACACGGGCTCCGAGCGAACGAAGCCGCTGGCCAGTCTTCTCGACCTCGCGGGCGACTTCGGGGGAGACGCCTTCGCCGGAAAACTCGACCGGCAAGCCGATCCTCAGCCCCGCCGGGTCGATGACGCCGTTCGACGCGCTGGGAACCGGCTGGTCCGAGGAAGTATTGTCTCGCGGATCGAGCCCGGCCATTACCTCGAAGATATGCGTCATTTCTTCAGAAGATTGGGAAAAGAGACCGATCTGGTCGAGCGACGATCCAAAAGCCACCAGGCCGTATCTTGAAATCCGGCCATAAGTCGGCTTTAGTCCCAATAGCCCGCAAAACGCAGCCGGCTGACGAACCGAACCGCCGGTCTCAGATCCCAATGCCGCGGTAGCGATACCTGCCGCCACAGCCACCGCCGATCCCCCCGAAGATCCGCCCGGCACCCGCGCCTCGTCGCAGGGATTCAGCGCTGGGCCAAAAGCCGAGTTTTCGGTTGAAGATCCCATCGCAAACTCGTCGAGATTGGTCTTGCCGATAACGACGGCTCCGGCGTCGATGAGTCGCTCGAGCGCCGTCGCGGTGAAGAGGCTCTCGTAACCGGCAAGTATCTTCGAGGCGCAGGTGAGAGGGACGCCCTCCAGTGCGATGTTATCCTTGACTGCGAGGACTACGCCGGCCAGGGGAAGCAGTTTGCCGCGCATTTGCTCGTCATCGACCCGCTTCGCCTGTCGGCGCGCCAGTTCGGGCGTCAACGTGACAAAGGTGTTGAGATGCGATTTGGCCTTGGCAGATTCAAGAGCCGCTTCAACCAAGGCAACAACGGATGTCTCGTTCCGGGCGAGCGCTTTCTGCCGGGTGTCGAAGGATGCGGTAAGGTAGTTCAAGTGGCTACGATGTCAGATTGTTCGATAGTGGGTCATGAGGCCGGTTCCCGCGCATCACTCCTTTTTCCCATCCTTCATATTCTTAATATCATCAATCGCGTCGAGCCCCATTTCGCGTTTCATTTCGTTCCACGAGCGGCGCAGATCGCGCAGCATACGGCCCCAGGTTCGCGCCATCTCGGGAAGCCGTTTGCCGCCGAAGAGAACGAGCGCCGCCAGGATGACGACGGCGATTTCGGAACCGCTCACGTTCGCGCGGCTTCACGGCGGGCGCGCCGCTTGAGGGCGATCGATGAGGTTATGATACCGACCTCATAGAGGATAATGAGCGGCCCGGCGATGAGCAGTTGCGAGAAGACATCGGGGGGGGTAATGATCCCGGCGACGATTAGTATGCCGATGATCGAGTGCCGCCGGTATTGCCGCAGTTGCGGAGGCGTTACTGCGCCGATCATTGCTGCGGCATAGATGATCAACGGCAGTTCGAAGACGACTCCAAAAGCCAATAGAAACTGTAGGTTAAAAGAGACGTAACTGGCCAGCGACCAGCCTGCTTCGATCGGCCCGGTCGCGAAGGAGGCAAAGTATTCGGTTGCAAATGGCAGCACCGTCCAGCCAAACGCCGCTCCGCCTACGAAAGCCACCACCGATAACGCAATCACCGGGACGATGGTCTTTTTCTCGCGGGCATAAAGTCCGGGACTGATGAATCCCCATACCTGCCCGAGCCAATAGGGCGACGAAAGGAAGAGTCCGGCTACGAACGAAGCCTTCAGGTGGGTCAGGAAGCCCTCCGCCGGAGCGAGGAGAGTCAACTTTACATTGCCCGACGCCACCGCCGGCCGAGTAAGAAACGCGATGATCGCCTCGGAATAGTAAAGCGCCACAGCGGTGGCTATGGCGATGCCAATTAGCGCCCTGGTCAGCCTTCGGCGCAGTTCATCGAGGTGGCCGAGAAAGGACATCCCGCCGCCGGTGGGTTCGTTAGTAGTCGCGGGATTTGCCATTCCGGATGTGCGGGATGAGGTAAAGATACCCCGACGCCGAGGCGGGCATCAGTTTCGCGCGAGAAAGTCAACTGCCGATTGAAAAAGCCCCAAGCCGTCCGGACTGCCCAGCAGCGGATCGCACCTCCGCTCGGGGTGCGGCATCATCCCGAGAACGTTGCCCGTTTCGTTGATGATACCGGCTATGCCGCGGCTCGCCCCGTTGGGGTTGAACTCCGGCCCGGTCCGTCCCTCCCGGTCGCAGTAGCGAAAGACAACACGGCGGGTTGACTCGATACGGTCCAGGTTGTCCTCGGGCAGGTAGAAGTTGCCTTCATTATGCGCAATCGGAATCTTCAACACCTGGCCCAAGGTGTAACGGCTGGTGAAGGGGGTATCCGTTCGCTCTACGCGGAGATAGACCTCCCGGCAGATAAAGCGCAATCCCGCGTTGCGGCCCAGCGCGCCGGGCAGCAGCCCGGCTTCGGTCAGGATCTGGAAGCCGTTGCAGACGCCGATTACGAGTCCTCCGCCATCGGCAAACCGGACGACATCCTCCATCACCGGTGCAAACCGGGCGATTGCGCCGGAGCGGAGATAATCGCCATAACTGAACCCCCCCGGTAGGACGACGCCGTCCAGACCGTCGGGAAGTCGTTCCCGGTGCCAGACCGGGACGACCTCCTGACCGGCGTGGCGCGAGAGGGCTTCGATAGCGTCATGATCACAGTTCGACCCGGGGAAGATGACGACCCCCCACCGGGTTCGGGCATGCACTGGCATTTGGCGACTTATCAGTAATGGAACGCGGCCTGGCTGAGGAGGGTCGGCTATGCTGCCCGGAGGGCATTGATGATGTTCATTCGAGCGGCCCGTATAGCCGGAAGGAAGCCCCCCAGAAATCCCATGGCAACACCGAAGAGAATACTCCCGATGACGATTCCCGGCGATAGCGTGAATCCAAAGACGATCTCCGAGAAACTGTTGAAATTCATAGTCGAGAGTTTCACCAGCGAGAGGCTCGAAGCCAGCACCACACCAAGCAGCGCGCCAACCAGCGAAATCAGCATCGACTCAGCCAAGAAGACCGCCAGAATGCTGCGCCGCCGAAAGCCGAGACTGCGCAGCGTCCCAATCTCGACCGTTCTACCGGCAACCGCTCCATACATCGTGATCATCGCGCCCAGCGTCGCTCCGGCGCTGAAGACAACGGTCACAAAGATGCCCAATATGCGGATGAAGGTGGCCAGTTCCTGCGACTGCCGCGCAAAGTATTCTTTTTCCGTAATAGCCTCAAATTGCTTCAACCGGACATCCTCATCGAAAGCGCGCAGGATTGCCGGCAGACTTTCCCGACGGTCGAGTTTCAGCGTCAGCGACGAGCAGGTATTCCCGCGCTGAAAGGCGCTGCGCAGTTGATCTGCATCGCCCCACATCTCGGAGTTGAAGCCACCGCCGCACTCGAACGTCCCGACCACCTCCCATAGATCGCCAGCAAACTTCACTTTGCTGCCGATATCGCCACCCGGAAACCGCTTGACGATCTCCTCGGCGGCAACCAACTCCCGTAGCGCCGGGTTGAAAGCCCGGCCGCGAATGATGCGAAAGCCAGGCCTTAGCGCTGAAACGTGCGACGACACCCCGCGCACCGTGACGTTGCTCATTCCACCTGAAGCCTTGTTCAGGTTGATGACCACGACCGGCTCGGCCGATGCAATCGGCTCACCCTCCGGGGTGCGCGCCACCTGAGGCAGGCTCGTCGCTATAGCCCGAACATCGCCGGTAACGATGCTCGCTATCTCGCCGTTGGCGCCTTTGCGTGTGATGATGACGTTATCCTCGGAACCAGTCGAGGCAAGGGTCGAGTCGATCCCGTTCGACATCATCAATACCGCCGAAAAGACGAAGACGACCAGCGCGACACCGGCTACCGTTGCCGCAATCGTCGTCTTGCGGTGACGGAGGTTCTGAATGGCATATAGATATGGAACGGCCATTTATTAGAGATGTTTACACCTTGACTCAGAGATTACCGACGTTGACCGTAGCGCCGCCATCCTGGCGGCAGGTCGGAGCCAGCAAGATGCTGGGGCTACGAACTATTGATGCCATTATCCGGCGAACCGAATACCTTCGACGATTGTCGCTCGCGCCACCCGCCGAATCGGGAAGATCGCCGCCGCCAGCGCGATAAAAACGACGGCCAACGCAAGCAGGAACACCGTAATCGGTTCCAGTTGAAAGATCGGGAACCAGGCCTTGGGCACCGCTTCGGCAAGCCCGGCAATCAAGGGGGCTATCAGCCCCAGTCCCAGCGTCCCGCCGACGATCGACAGTATGGTAGATTCCATCAGGATCAGTGCCGAAATCTGGCCCACCGAAAAGCCGAGTGTCTTCAGGACGGCGTATTCCCGGGTTCGCTCCCGCGCGGCCATCAGCATCGTATTGGCTACGACCAGCAGGATGATCGCCACAATCGTGAACGAGACGAAGTTCATCGCCCCGAAGATCGCGCCAAACGAGGCGATGAACCCGCGAGCGAATTCGTTTTCGGTCTCGGTCTTCGTCTCCGCCGCTGAATTCCGGAAGAGGTCGTCGATCTGTGCCGAAATCTCTGCTGCCCGATTTCCATCCGCGATCTTGGCCGTTAGCCAGCCGGTCAGGTTCGCGCGGGTAGGCCAATCTTCAGCCACCCGTTCGTTCAAATAGTGCCAATGAAAGACCATCGCGGTGGCGTCGGTGCTCTTGAACTTCGGCTGGTAGATTCCCGCAACGATGAAGTCCCAGGTTCCCGGGTAGATGTCGCCTTCGAGTGTGATCTTGTCACCGATTTTGAAACCATATTGCTTCGCGATATCGGCGCCTACCACACAGGCATTGCGCTGCTTCTTGAAATTCTCGGTCTCCTCCGGTGTCAGCATATACTCCGGATAGACCTCGAAGAAGGTCTCCGCGTCGATGGCGAATCGGGCGAAGAAATTCTGCCGGTCGATGTAGATCCCGCCGAACCAACTGGAGTGGGTGACCGACTCGATGCCTTCGATCTCCCGGACCTTGTCGAAGTAAGCCAGTGGCAGGGGAAAGATGAACGACACCGCCTGCCGGGTCACCAGCCGGTCCGCTTGAGCGGCATCGATCCCGACATTCCAAGCCGTTACGACGGTGCGCAACACTCCGAACGCCATCAACGCCACCGCCATTGCCAGTATGGTGAGCAACGCCCGGAAGCGATGACGAAAGGCATTCTTGAATGCGAGTCGAAAGAGCCTCATGCTGCCGCTCCGATCAGATCGCCCTTGTCGAGGTGCATCACAGATTGGGCTGCTTCGGCAGCGTGAGGATCGTGCGTGACCATAATGACCGTCTTGCCGAATTCGGAGTTGAGTCGCTTGATGATGGTCAGGATTTCGGCAGCCGAATTGCGGTCGAGGTCGCCGGTCGGCTCGTCGGCAACGAGGATCTTGGGGTCCGAGACGATAGCCCGGGCGATAGCCACGCGCTGCTCCTGACCGCCGGATAGTTGCTTGGGATAGTGCTTCATCCGGTCGGCCAGCCCGACGATACCGAGCGCGGTTTCGACGTGCTTGCGACGCTCAGCCTTATTCAACTTCGTGAGCAGCAGCGGCAAAGCCACATTGTCGAATGCTGTCAGGACCGGGATCAGGTTGTAAAACTGGAAGATGAATCCGACATTATCGGCTCGCCAGCGCGCCAGTTGCGACTCGCTCATCCGGCCGATTTCAGCGCCTTCGACGACGATCTCGCCCCTGGTCGGGCGGTCGATGCCGGCGATCAGGTTGAGTAACGTCGATTTGCCCGACCCCGACGGCCCCATCAGCGCGAGGAAGTCGCCCTGCTGGACGTTCAGGTTGATATTGTGCAGCACCGGTATCTCGTGCCCGTCTCTAAAGTAGGACTTGGCGAGGCCGGTAACTTGTATTGCAGGTGGCACGATTCTATGAATGGTTTGTTGCTTCGATACGAAACTACCGGCCCCGCGCCGGTTTGGCTTCCACCTTGGTACCGACGGCCAGTTCCGAAGTTGCCCTCTCCACAACCCGGTCGCCGGATTGCAGTCCGCTGCGAATTTCAGTGTAATTCCCGATGACTGATCCCGTTACGACCGCTCGTTCGATGATCCGTTGGTCTTCCACCATCAGGACCACGGTCTGCCCGGCGCGATTGGCAATTGCCGCTGTCGGCACCGTAAGCACCGCCGGCAGAGGCGTTGCATTCCCGCCGGCATCGTCCTTAAGGAAAGTTACCTTGGCGCTCATCTCCGGCAGCACCCGGTTGTCATATTGCCGGAAACCGATCTTCACCATCACCGTCCCCTTGGAGCGATCGGCGGTAGGGATAATACTCGTAACGTAGCCGGCATAAGAAACCGTCGGATAGGCATCGAGCCGCACTTCGCAGGGGGCGCCGAGGGCGATCTTCTGAATGTTAGACTCCGACACATCGGCTTCGACTTCGAGGGAACCGAGATCGGCAAGGGTAACCACCGCCGCCCGTGCCGAGACGCCCGCAGCCATCGGGGCGACGATTTCGCCGACGTCGGCGTTCTTGGTCAGCACCGTCCCGTCGAAAGGGGCGCGGATGACGGTATTTTCGAGCGCGACCTGAATGGCTCTGGTGCGCGCCTTAGCCATATCGAGCGCGGCCTCGGCGCGTCTGTGGGCAACCTCAGCAAGTTCGAGATCAAACTGTGCACCCACGTTGCCGGATGCCAGCCGTTGCTGCCGCTCGAGGTTCTTCTTAGCCTGCTGGAACTCCGCTTCGCCCAATGCCCGTTGGGCCTCGGCTTCGGCGAGCATCGCCCGGATATCATCGTCCTCGAGCCGCGCGAGAACATCGCCGCGCTTGACGGCGTCGCCCTCTCTAACGCTCAGCGCCACGAGTTGCCCGGTCGCCTTGGACGCGACGGCGGCTTTGCGCTGGGCAACGACGTAGCCGCTGCCGGAGAGCACCGAGCGCGCCTCGGCCGGCGAGCGCATTTGCGCGGCAACCAGTTCAACCTCGACCGGCGGGGCGATGAGCCGGTTCCACGCCAGATAACCGGCGAGGAAGACTCCCGCGACGGCAACGAGCGTAGCCAGCGTCCCCCAAAGGCTCCGGCGCGGCGGTCGTGCCGCCGGCGAGCGGTCCAATCTCAGTGCCGACAGATCGGCTTTATCGGAAGACAAGAAGTGAACAGCGAGTTATGATTGTGAGATGAGATGCGACTGCGCGGTTTCAAGCCTGATGATCGTATCGGTCGGATTGGAATCCGACCCTACGCGAATCACGACACAAATGGTCGGATCGGAATCCGACCCTACGCAAATCACTGAGTTATCAAGTGAGCAACTGCAAGGTGACCGGAGCAATACCCCCGTAATCACGTCTCAATAAGTTGGATCTCATACGTCTCCATCAACGGATTTGCCAGCAACTTACGGCTGAACTCCTCAGCCTGCGCCTGCACCGTTTCCGGCGAGCCATTCTCTACCTCCAACTCGATCAACTTCCCGATCCGGACGTCCTTCACCGCACCATAGCCCATCTGTTCCAGCGCCATCTGGACGGTCTTGCCCTGCGGATCGAGGATCGCCGGCTTAAGTCGCACCACCACGCGCACCTTCATCGCCGCCTCCGCAGTCTGTCATGAACCGGATCGTGCGGTGCGTCGCCATGTCCTTGACCGACGAGCAGTCCGAAGATTCCCATCGCCGGTCCCGAGAGCGCATATACCAGCATTAGCGGGAAGATCACCCGCGACGGTTTGAAGATGATCGCCGAAGCAATCACTGCCAGGGTCAGCAGACTCTGCCAAAGGTGCTTTCGGTCCGGCTTCACCAGAAGCGGCAGTTTGCGATAAGGAAACGTGCTCACCTCGAGCAGCGCCACGAGCGGAATCAACGCGAGCCACATTGGCAGCGTTGCGACGCCTTCGGGGTTCTTATAGGACGCGAGGAAGAATCCGACGAGCGTCAATGCTCCGGTCGGAATCGGCATCCCGACGAAACCCTTGGCACCCGGCCGTTCGCGCAGGATCACGTTGAACCGTGCCAGCCGCGCCGCACCAGCGGCCAACGGCAGGAACGCGATCAACGCCCCCGGCTGACCCATACGCTCGAAGAGCATCTGGTAAGCCAGCACCGACGGCGCCAAGCCGAACGATACGACGTCAGCCAAACTGTCCATCTCGGCGCCGAACTTGCTCGACGCGTTCACCATTCGCGCCACCGCGCCATCGACGCCGTCCAGGATGGCGGCGGCAATGATTAGCCATGCGCCCGAAAGATACCGGCCCTGGCTGATCAAGACGACCGCCCAGAAGCCGAAGAAGAGGTTGCCAAAGGTGATGAGATTGGGCCAGAAAGCCCGGCTATTGCGCATCCTTGAAGACTCCTATAACAGTCTCACCCGCTGCCACCCGGTCACCCACCGCGACCCGAATGGCAACGTTATCCGGCAAGTGCAGATCAACCCTTGAGCCGAACTTGATCATCCCGACTCGCTCGCCGGAATTGAGCGAATCGCCCGGTTTCGGATGAAAGACAATCCTTCGCGCCAGAAAGCCGGCAATCTGCGAAAAGGCGATCCGGCCCGAGGCAGTCTCCATCGCAATCATCGTCCGCTCGTTTTCACGGGAGGCCTCTTCTTTGAAAGCCGAAAGGAACTTCCCGTCGAAGTGCTCGACCGAGACCACCTTCCCGGCGGCGGGCGCCCGGTTGACATGGACATTGATCGGCGACATAAAGATGGAAACCCGCTTACCCGGCGGGTCGAGCGGGCTTCGCGGCGCCGGTCCGACCGAGATGATCTTCCCGTCCGCCGGCGACAGGATCAGTTCGGATCCACGCGGAGGCACCCGCTCGGGATCCCGAAAGAACTGCACCACCGCCAGGAACCAGAGCACCGCCAGCGCCGGCAGGAAGAGCAACCTCCCCCCATCGACCAGCAATGACGCCACGACCGCGACGAGCACCAGTGCAGCGCTCGCCGCGATAATCCCCGCGCCTTCCGGTGCCAGCCTCATTCCTCCCCTCCGGCAGGCACCTTAAGCAATCCGCTCAAGGACTTCCTGATAAGCCTTCTCGACTCCGCCGAGGTCGAACCGGAAGCGGTCCTTATCGAGTTTCTTGCTCGTCTTCTTGTCCCAGATGCGGCAGGTGTCAGGCGAGATCTCATCGGCAAGGATCAGTTCGCTGCCATGCCGGCCGAATTCCAGTTTGAAATCGACCAACACCAGACCGCGACGCTCGAAAAAAGACCTCAGCACCGCGTTGATCTTGGCCGTCAATCTGAAGATCGAGCGAACCTCCTCCTGTTTGGCGATGCCCATGGCAAAGGCATGATGCTCGTTAATGAGTGGGTCGTGGAGCGCGTCGTCCTTCAGGTAGAGTTCGAAGATCGGGTAGTTGAGCACCTGCCCTTCGTCAAGACCGAGTCGCTTCACCAGCGATCCGGCAGCAATGTTGCGCATCACCGCTTCGATCTTGACGATTTCGACATGCCGGGCCAGAAACTCGACCGGCCCCAGCCGCCGGATGAAGTGCGTCGGCACATGATACGATTCGAGGTAGGTGAAGAGAATGTCGCTCATGGCGCAGTTCACTTCGCCTTTGCCCTTGATTTGGCCTTTCTTGGTGCCGTCGAATGCAGTGGCGTCGTCCTTGAACTGGACGATTACCTGGTCCGGCTCCGAGGTGCTCCAGACCTTCTTGGCCTTGCCTTCGTAGAGTAGGTCTTTCTTGTCCATTGATAATAAACGAATAATGTGATGTTGCGACCGTTTGAGGGGCCGATAGGCAAGTCCGGTCAATAAATGACGAATATGCCAATCTTGTAATATAGGAAGGGTTGCCGGTGCAGTCAAGCGGCGTCGGAGAACAAGTCGCTCAGTTGCCAGTTGTTGGTGGATTGTCTGTTGAGTCGTTTTATCAGCCATACGAAAGTCGGCCGTCAAGCGCGATCGCTTCATTAACTATACCCAACGACGCGAGTCCTCGTCATTCCCGCGCAGCAGACTGTCCGAGAATAGACAGACTTGTGCCGTCGGGTGTCCTCACCCGACGACATGCTATTGTAAATAATAGATCATTGGTGTCAGGTGGGGACACCTGACACCACAAAACCGTAACGCCGCCATCCTGGCGGCAGGTCGTTGCCAGCAAGATGCTGGCGCTACGTTATCACCGTAACGCCGCCATCCTGCGGCAGGGCGTTGCCAGCAAGATGCTGGCGCTAAGTTATCACCGTAACGCCGCCATCCTGGCGGCAGGGCGTTGCCAGAAAGATGCTGGCGCTACGTTATCGCGGTTCAAGATTACTCCGTTTACCGCTTTCCTAACCTGATCTCCCTCTCCTCGGTGCTGCCACTGCGCCAGATGGTCAATTTCAGCATGTCGCCGACCCGCAGATCGGCGTTGCGCAGGAGGGTCAGCAGGTCATAGGGCGATTCGATTCGACGCCCTTGAGCCGCGACGATCACGTCGGCCGGCTCGAGTCCTGCCTTCTCAGCCGGACTGCCGCTTTCGACATCGGTTACCACCGCGCCGTGCAGGTCATTCAAACGGAGTGACCGCGCGATGAGCCGGGTAACTTCCCCCACTTGAAAGCCGATCCAGAAGTCCCGCTCGATCTTCCCGCGGCCTTTTAGGTCTTCGAAGAGCCGGTTCAATTTGTTCGACGGGATCGCGAACCCAAGCCCGATCGACCCGCCTCCCCCCTCGGTGAAGATCATAGTGTTCATCCCTATTAGATCGCCCTCCGCATTGACCAGCGGCCCTCCCGAGTTGCCCCGGTTGA
>VGIQ01000095.1 GCA_016867835.1 Calditrichota bacterium
TGTCAACCCATCGTCGCTGCTTTGGAGGGCTTCCTCAGCAGTAGCCCGCCTCAGCACCATCCCGAGCGGCCCAAACTCGGCCAGGCTGTGGCCTTCCTCATCAACATAGAGGGTGCTTTCAACCTCACCCAGCCGCGTCGTGAGACGCCGCGCCCGGACATCCACACCGAAGAGTTCGTGCATCTGCGGATCGGCTCCGATAACGATCAGGTCCTGCATTTGCAGCGAGAGCGGCTCGAAGCCCGATAGTTTCAGCGAATCGCCGGCGCCGAGCCGGCCCGCCTTGAGCAGCGGCTTGATCGCTTCCGAGACATAGAGCGGCTCGGGAGCGGGGACGAACTTTTCGGTCGTCCGCCCGCCGGTGGTGAGGAGAATGGAGAGAACCTGCTTCTGGTGCCGACCCTCGAACTCAACTGCCACTCCCCCGGCGTCGAAACTGCCTCTGAAAGCCTGCATCGCAAGAGCGCTGTCGGTGGTGATCTCCATCGCGAACCTGATTTCCTGCGGCACTCCCATCATCGCGCCGCTCATCCGCCCCAGTTCGCGGATTTCGTAGTTGCCGTCCGGCAGCGGACTGACTTCGCTCCGGATGAATCCGACCTTCCGGCCGGCGAGCAGGACGCTTGCCCAGGAGGTTTCGCCCTCGATACGGGCTGCCTGGAGCAGTTCCTCGGGCGCCTTTACGCCTCCCTCGCGAGACCGGACGCCTTCGGCAAGAAAGACGACAAGCAGCGCACCCCAGGCGATGTAAAGCGCTCCCCAGATGAGGCGCGACAGCCGCGACTTATTCGCTGTTTCTAAAACGGCAGGGACCTTTCTTCGAGCATTTGCATTAGTGACTGCAGCACCGTTTCGACGCTGATCGAAGCCATACAATCGGTCGAACAGCCGGTTCCGTAACGGCCCCGGTGATAGCACGGTGAACATTGCAGATCGGCGGCCAGCCATCGGCAATCCGGGGTCAGCGGCGCTTTCAGCCGGGGATCGGTCGGCGCGAAGAGCGAGAGCGTCCGGCAGCCGGCGGCAGCGGCGAGGTGCATCGGGCCGGCATCGTGAGCAACGATTACGGCGCACCTCTTCATCAATTCAGCCGTTACGCCGAGCGACGTCTTTCCGACAAACGACCGGATGCGGCCGGGTACATCGCTCGCGGACAGAGCCTCTTCCAGCGATCGGATTACCTCGTCCCCGGCCTTACGATCGGTCGGCCCGCCGAAGAGCGCCACATTAAGATGGCGCTGGCACAGGCGCTGCGCAAGTTCCCCATAGTGCGGCCAGAGGCGCCAGAGTGTGTCGGGATTCGACGCACCGCCGACGGTAAGGCCGATGACCGTCCGGTCGTCGATGGCGGCCTCTTTCCAGAGACGCCCGGCAAATTGCAATTCTTCGGACGAGGCATACACCTCCATAAGCACGTCATCGGTCGCCCCGCCAAGCGGGGTGAGCAGTCTATTATAGGCGCGAATCTCGTGCTCCCCGCCCGGTTCTGTGACCGGATGCGTGAAGAGAAAGCCGTCGCCTTCAAGGTCGAGTCCGATTCGCACCGGAATCCCGGTAAGGGCTATGAAGGCGGCGATCTCGGGCGCCCGGTGCACGACCAAAGCCAAATTATAGCGTTTTTTCCGGAGTTGCCAGGCAAGGTTCAAGAGGGGCAGGAAGCGATGCTCGCGAAACCAGCCATCGGGGATCACGATCATATCGTCGCAGTTAGGGTTTCCGGCGAAGACCGCAGACGACCACTCTCCGGTTAGAATGTCGATGCGCCAACCGGGCAGGCAAGCGCGAAGACTCCTCAGAAGCGGCGTCGCGTTGAGGCAGTCGCCGATGGCGAATAACTTGACGACCAAAAGCCGTCCGGTAGGACGCTGTTCGACAGGAAGTCGAGACCCGATCAGACCACTCAGCAGCCGCCTCACCGGACGCTCCCCATCAAACGTCCGTATTTGAGTTTGGATATGTCTTCCGGAAAGAAAGACTCATCACTGGGAGACGGGCAATGTCCCGACCCCAGCCTGCCAGCAGCCCGAAAGCCCCCAGGAATCCCAGAATCGACGCCCCACCTATCCACCACTCAAGTTCCGAATTGGACACCACAAGGGAGAGTCCTGCCGCCAGAAGCAGAGGCCACCCGAAGGCTTTGAGTCCCTCCCAACCGACAGCGCGGATGTCGCGATCGATGAGCGTCAATGGTATAAGCGTCGCAAACGCAATCACCCGGCACCAGGCAGCGCCCAAAGCGCCTGAAGCAGGAACTATGAAGTAGTTGATTAGCAGCGACATCAATGCCACCAGCGTCATCGGCAGCATTTGACGAGTCTGCCGGCCTTCGGCGACCAGCACCAGCCGCCAGCCGGCGCTGTAGAAGGCAAGGGGCAGCGACCAGATCAGCACCTTCCCAATTGCGCCGGATTCGCGATATTCAGCCCCAAAGCATAGCACGATGATCTCTTCTGCATAAGCCGCGCCAACTGCCGCTGCCGCCAAACCTCCGGCAGCAAGAAGTTTGAAAAACCGGCCGGTCATCCGGACAAATTCCGTCCGGTCCCGTCCCGCGAGTCGGGATAGACCGGGCAGGACGACCGTTGCCAACACCGTCGGATAGATCAGCAGCGCATCGACCAACCGCAGCGGCGCAGAGTATAAGCCGGCTTCGACCTCGCCGCGCAGTGCTCCCACTATCAAAAGATCGGCACGGGTCTGGGCCAGGAGTAAGACCTCGGCGGCAATGAGCGGCAGCCCCTCAACCATTGTCCGGCGCATTTCACGATAGTCGAATGCAGGACGAACCGGATAGCCGGTCCGGGCCAGCACGACGACCAGCACCAGCGTCGCAAGGCCTTCGCCGAAACTCTGTAATAGCACCAAATCGGTCAGCCCAGCTCCGCCGATCACACCGAAGGAGATTACGGTGAAGAGCAGCACCCGTCCGGCAAAGTTGGCTCCCGCGGAGGTTGCGATCCTAAGGTCGGCCTCGAGCGGCGCTTCGTAACTGAACCGCCCCGACGATTGCCAGAGTGAGCAGAGCAGTGTCATCGCTGCAGCGGCGGTCAACCCGGTCGAGAGGTCGAGCCGGCTCATCCGGGGCAGCACCAGAATCGCCAACAGCCCCATCACAGCGCCGAGCAGGAGCCGGAGGCTGTAGTTGCTGCGAAAGATCCGCTCGCGCTCTTCGGGTCGCTTCGACGCCTCGCGCACCACGATATAGTTTAAGGCCAAAGCCAGAGGAAGCCCGAAGAACGCCAGCGCACTGTAGAGCAGGGAGTAGGTCCCGAATTGAGCCGGTCCCAAGTGACGGCTCAGCAGGATCATCGCCGCAAAGGTGAGGGCCTGTCCGGCACCCCGCAGCAGAAAGGTGAGGAGGATGTTTATGGGCGTTGGGTTTTGGGCTTAAGGCTCAAGGCTCAAGGCTCAGGGCTCAAGGCCAAGTGCCTTGTCTTGGCGAGCCTGCAGAGCAGGCGGGGTTATCTACCTTCTTACAATATAGGCTCGGCGTGCAAATAGTCCAACGCTTGCTGCAGCACGGCATCAGGGCTATCTTTTGGCTTTATATTTGAGAGTAATCAAGTAAGTAAGTAAGTAAGTGAGCGGGTGTTCACTCATCATTCATCATCCCTAATCCGGCGGTAAGTGTGCCGTCGGATGTCCCCAGCCGACGGCGGAGCGGTCAGATGAGGACATCTGACCGCACAATTGGCTTCCACTCCAGAGGTGAAAACAGCAAACGCCTATCGCTGGATCAAGGTCATCATTATTCATCATCATCAATATTCAAATGCATTCTTTCATCCTCGTCTTTCCGGGGCAGGCGTCCCAATCGGTAGGTATGGGACGCAACTTTTACACCAGCAGCCCGGCCGCTCGGGCAGTGCTCGACCGCGTCGCGGCACAGGATCAATTCAAGCACCTCCCGGACATCATCTTCATCGGGCCGGATGACCTGCTGACCCGCACCGACAATGTCCAGCCGGCGATCACGTTGGTATCGCTGATGGCGCTGGCGGCGTTCAGGGAGGCTGCCGGGCAAGCCGGTATCGCGTTCGAGCCAGTCGCTGCGGCGGGGCACAGCCTCGGCGAGTATGCGGCGCACGCCGCTGCCGGAAACTTGAGCGAATCGGACGTGCTCGACCTCGTCCGGTGGCGCGGCTATTGGATGAACGAAGCCTCGCAACCTCCGCATCCGAAGGGGGCGATGATCGCGGTTATGGGGCTCGACCAACCGGCGCTGGAGGAGATTGCCGACCGGATAGGACGCGACCGGATCGCAGTGGCAAACTTCAACAGCCCGGGGCAGATCATCCTTTCGGGGACGGAAGAAGCCGTCGCTGCAGCCATCACGGCGGCACAGGAGGCCGGCGCCCGACGGGTCGTGCCGCTCAACGTCTCGGGCGCCTGGCACAGCCCGCTGATGGCAGCGGCGCAGGCGAAAATGGCAGAATTGCTGGCGGCGAAGATCGCGGACGACCTCCCGGTCGCAGCCCGGCCGAAGGTTGTCGCCAATGCGACTGCCAATGCTGTCGAAAGTGCGGCCGAACTCCGCTCGACCCTGACCCGTCAGATCACCTGGCCGGTGCGGTGGGTTGAATGTGTTCGGGAACTGCTGCGCCTCGCTGGAGAGCCTGCACTTCCGTCGGAGGTCTCCGACGAAGAATATACCGCCCGCAAGCCCTGGCCAATCGTTATCGAAGTCGGTCCGGGCAAAGTCTTGCGCGGCCTCCTGAAGAACATCGACCGCAAGATCGTGTCGGCGAATGTTGAAGACCCTGAAAGCCTCGCGGCGACGATGGATGTAATGCAGAATGAAGAACGATGAATGGAAAATGGAACGTGAATGGTGGAGTAAGGGAAGCAGAGTAGAGACTTGCATCTCTTACTCCCGAAAATTTGCTTGAAAACAGGTGTAATACGCTCAGATCGTCTTGCCCGCGAAGACGGGCATCCAGGCAAAATCGACTTGACTGGGTTCCCGCCTACGCGGGAACGACGCCCCCGTAACGCAATATCTTCAAACTTTATGCTAATGTGAGACCAAAGCCGTGAACCTTAAGATAACTAACCGCCGCCAAATGACATCGGTATTTGGTGTTGCCGTGATTGGGCTCTTCCTTGCCTGCACGGATAAGACCTACATTACCAACCCGCCGCCCGACACGCCCGCCATAGACCGGACTCCACCGGAAGTCTGGTTCGTCCGTCCAGCGGGCGGTTCTACCATCACGGACACCGTCCGGATCGCAGTGGCCTTTTTCGACTCCTCGGGCGTCGATTCGATCCGCCTCTTGAAGGACGGTGCACCCATCCGCATCATTCCGGCGGAAGCCGGAATCCAGAGGGGGACTCTCTCGCATCTGTGGGAAACCGAATCCGACTCCGACGGCGTCCACCTCTGGCAGGCCGTAGCATGGGACAGAGCCGGCAATCGGGGTCTCTCGGAGACGCTCCTGTTGCGGGTGAAGAATCATCCCGACGAGCCGGCGCCGGATGTGCGGCCTCCGGTGGTCATCTGGGTCGAACCCGCAGCCGGTGACACGCTCGCAGGCGATGCCGGTCTGCGGTTCCAGATCATGGACGACCGGGGATTGACGTCGGCGGAGGTGCTTTTGAACGGGGGGCGTTACGCAGGGTTGGCGCTTGCGGGAGCGTTTGCCGATACGGGACTGGTCTGGCGGACGGCAGAGTATTCCGACGGGGTATGGATGATGCAGGTGAAGGCGTTCGACGAGGCCGGCAATCTCGGCTGGAGCGAAGTGCTCCTGGTGCGGGTGAAGAACCAGCCCGATCCTCCGCCGCCCGACGACCGGACGCCTCCCCGCATCAGTTGGATCGCACCCGCGCCGGGCAGCATCGTCCGGGATACGACTGTGCTGGAGTTTGCGGTTGAAGACGAAAGCCCCATCGACAACATCAAAATCTTCGTCGATGGCGTGGTTGATGCGATTCTTGCAGGGCAAGCAGACAATTCTTACATACTCGAGCGCAACACGTGGCGATGGGGGAACGGGCGACGTCTCATCGAAATTTGGGCCTGTGACAGCGCAAAAAATGCAGGGCGCAGCGAGCCAATCGGGCTGACGGTGGACAACCACAAGGTCATTTGGGTGCCGGATGACTTTGGCACGATTACTGCCGCCATTAATGCCAGCGTCGATGGGGATACGGTAAGGGTGAGGGCGGGAGTGTACGAGGAGGGGTTGAACTTGCATACTGCAGTGGTTCTGGAGAGCATGAGCGGCCCTCTCGAAACTTCAATCACAGCGCGTGGTTTCAATGATGCGATTAGAATTGATTTGAATTGGCAGAGTGACTTTCTTATCATTCGTGGATTCACACTAGGATCTGACGGTTCTACCTGTGTTCAAAACTTCAGGGGACAATATCTAATGGTGAACTGCGTGGTTCGGCCACTTAACGACGACGTTGAGGGTGTAGTGCAGAATTACGGCATGGGAATTATCTCCAATTGCGTTATTGAATTAGCGAATAGGGGTGTAATAGCAGGTTATGCGCGAGGGGATTTACGAAATTCGATCATCCAAAATTGTGTGCTCTTCGGATTTCATCATTTTGCAGCGTTCGAAAACTGGTTTACTCGTGGCTTCAACCTATATTGGGCTAATGGTCAGGATATCAGAAATGACGATCCGGTCGATAGTGAATTATTTTCCAATCCCGATATGAGTGAGGATTACGAACTTCGAAGGGGATCACCTGCCATCGACGCGGGAGATCCTTCACTTAGGGACTTAGACGGTAGCCGCTCTGATATGGGCGTCCATGGCGGACCTTGGGCTTACCACTAAGAAGGCAAAGAATGAGGTGAATCATGCCTTCATGGGCGAATGCCGACTTCGATCAGTTCGACGATGACATGATCGACCCTGGAGAACACATTCTTCAAGTCGGCGGTCAGACAACCTTGCTGGGCGGCTTGCGGGTCGGGCCTGGCGACGCCGCTGGATTGATTGATGCTACTAGGTCGGGACAGGAGATTCAAAATCTCCTAATCGGAACGGATGCGGATCTCACTGGTGCCGTCCACATCGGTCGGGAGAATGTTGACGCGATGGTCCTCGGCGGACTTTCGGTCATGCAACGGCTCAATCTTAATGCCGGCGCGGATGTGAGCGGAAATGTCGGTCTAGCCAATGATCTCACCGTCCAAGGTCAGGTAAAGGCCGTCAACATCGACGCTACACAAGGCAACGACTTGGAACTGGGAACCAACTCACAGTTGACGCAAGACGTCATCATCGGCAGCGGGGCTCAGGGGACGCAGACGCAAGTCATCGGTAACCTTGATGTCAACGGATCAATCGAATCTGGCAGCGTGGAAGTCACCGGAACTACCAAGCTTAACGGCTCTTTAGTCGTGAGAAGCAATGGCGCGCCGATTGAATTCAGAGAGTGGTCGGTTAAGGTCGTGAGTGACGGGTTGGGCGAGGGATTCGTCAATCTCAGTGAGGTCATCGTCGGTCAGAATGATCGAGGCCCACGAATGCACTTTTTGGGCGCCACACCAGATAACGGCGGTGCGCGCATCGATGCCTTCATGAACGACGGCGGCGAAGACGTGCCCGCCGACTGGCCGCTGATGGAACTGCACCTCAACACCGACGAGGGCGTCCGGGACGTGGTGATCTCGCATCGGGATTCCAACTTTCCGTTCCCGGCGGCGACGGTTCATGTGGAGAGTCCGCGGCTGGTGGTAGGTGCGCGGGTTGCAGGGGAACTCCCTGCGCAGGTTGGGCATATCGACGGCAGCGAACGGGAGTGGCGCCGGTTGATCTCCGGGTTGGCACACGCGATGTCACGGCCACCCTCGAACTCGGTCGTTCCGGCGAAAAGACGATCGTCAAGTCGTCTAACACCTATGTGCAAGGCGATCTCTTCGTAGGCCCCAACAATGGCGCCGGAAAGATCAACTCCGGGGGGACCGTCGCAAATCCGCAGAATCTCTCGATCGGCGCGGGAACAGAAACCGCCAACCTGCAACTGGGCCGCGCCGGGCAACTGGTCGATTTCAACACACTGCTTCGGATGAACGGCAACGGGATGATCATGAACAATGCCGCCAGCCTGACTGCTGCCAACGGCTTTGGGATCGTGCTCAACCCGGTCGGCTGGGGGAACGGCCCGTCCTACGACTTCTACTTCAACGGCATGGTGCTGCGCTACTGTGACGCCACCGGCTGGTTCTAAATGTAAGCGCTTTCTTCTCCTGCAAATCCGCCTTGCACAACGAAGCCAGTGCTCGCTTACCGAAGTTCGTGCTACTATGGGGTCGTCTTGCCCGCGCAGGCGGGCATCCAGACTAACGCCTGTCTGGGTTCCCGCCTGCACGGGAACGACGATCTTAAAATCACCTATCACCGCAAGTGAGCACTGGTTCGACGCCAATCAGCAGTATGGGCTGCAGTTCAATCCTAACGGTCAGGTCCCGCCGCTTCCTTCACTTGACGTCATTATCGGTGGCAACGTCGTATCGTGGTTCGATGCCAACGGTGTGCACTGATAGCCGCCCCTGATGACGGCGCTACGCGATGACACACCCGCCTTGCACTAATAGGGCGGGTTTGTTATATTGGGCATAAGGCTAAGGGCTTAGGGCTCAAGGCTTAGGGCTTAGGGCTCAAGGCTTGGGGCTTGGGGCTTGGGGCAGAATGTAAATTGAAAATGAAGAAGAACGAAAGACCTATTCGGGTAGCGATGGTGCAGTCCTTACATCCATCATTCATTTTCCATTTTCCATTTTCCATTTTCCATTTTAATTTCATTTCCTTCCTATGGCCGCGACCGCGGAACGTATTGAGAATGCTCCCCCGTCGAACCGGACGCGCGGCATTCTGACCGGCGTCAAGCCGTCCCGACCGGCGGCGCCTTCGGCGGACGACCTCGCGCTCGAACATCGCCCCCTCGGTGAACTTCTGGTTGAGCAGGGGATCATCAATCCCGACCAACTCGAGATGGCGCTCTCCGAGCAGCGCCAGAGCCCGGCTTATCTCGGCGTCATACTGATGCGCCACAAGTGGGTCGATGAGCGCGAAGTCTATCGCCAGTTGTCGCGTCAGCGCGGGATCGCCTTCTACGACGTCCGCGACCGCGAAATCCCGTCTGAAGTGGTTGATAAACTGCCCCGCGACGTCGCGCTGAAGCACCGCGTCCTGCCGGTCGGCTACGAGGAAGGCATCCTCCGGGTAGCGATGGAGGACCCGCTCAACGAACGGCTGCTCGATTCGCTCCGTCGGGTCATCCCGGACGATCTTCAGCCCGGCTTCACCACCCGCGGCGATCTCCACTTCGCCCTCAACCGCGCCTATAACAACCTCGTTCGGTCGAACCCGCTGGTGCGGGACTTCTTCGACGGCTTTGCCTACCTTATCGAGCAGCCCTCGTTCGACGCCAACCGGTTGATAGACCTGGCTCTGGCGCTTTCGCACCTGCTTGGCGCGAGCGACATCCATCTCCAGTTCAGCACTCACGAGTTAAAGATTGCGCTGCGGATCGACGGCGCTCTGCACGGCATACCGGTTCCGGCGCGGCGGGTGCTGCCCGAGCATCTCCTGCAGTTGCGCAATGCCCTGAAAATCCGAGCCGGGATGGACCCGTCGCGGCGGGGGGTTGCCCAGGACGGGCGGATAGACCTCGAAATGGAGCAGGGCGCAATTCAGGCGCGCATCGCGCTCCTGCCATTGGTGGATGGTGAAAAGATGGCGCTTCGGCTGGTAGGGCGGCTCGAACTAAGGGACTTCGATCAAATCGGGCTTTTCAAGTCCGACCGCGAATTGCTGTTGACGGCTCTCAAGCGGCCTTCCGGGCTCATCCTCGTAACCGGTCCGACCCGGTCCGGACGGACGACGACGCTATATGCACTCTTGAGCCGGATTCCCACCGCTGCCCGGAGCGTCGTCACGATCGAAGATCCGGTAGAAGCGCGCCTCGGCGACTTGGCGCAGATGCAGATCGATCCCGAGCGGGGTCTCACTTACGATGCTGCTCTGGTCCAAGTCATGCGGCAGGATCCCGATGTGATCATGCTCGGCGATTTACGCGACCCGGCGACGGCAGCCGGTGCCGTCGAAGCCGCGCTGACCGGGCATCAGATGCTGGCAGCGATGCCAATCGATGGCGCCGCGGGTGCCGTGCTGAGGTTGATCAATATGAACGTCGATCCGCTGGCGCTGGCGGGCGCGCTCGACCTGGTCATCGCGCAACGGCTTATGCCACGCATCTGCGAAAAGTGCCGGACGCCGCATCCGGATGCCGAGCGACTGGCAAAGGCATTGGGGCTTGCCAAAGCGGTGCCGCTCTGGACCGGCGCCGGGTGTGCGCACTGCTACTTCACCGGCCGGAGCGGGCGCTTGGCTATATTCGAGACGATGCCGGTTACCGACGAATTGCGCGACGTCATATCGTCCCGTCCGTCGCTTACGACGCTTCTAAAGGCGGCTTCAACTGCCGGCGGCCGGTCGTTTCGGGCAGATGCCCTGGAGAAATGTCTGAAAGGCCTCCTTGCGCCGGAGGAGGTGTTGGGGATGTAGAGCGAGTTTCGGTAGATCGGCATCAAGTCTGCCCACCATATTGAGAGGGGGCAACTCGCGTTGATGGGCTAACGCAAAAGGACGGCTTTGACGGTGCGAGAATGGGAGCCAGCCTGAAGGCGGAGAAGATAGACTCCCGATGGCATCCCGCCTCCCGATGTCACTCCGCCTCCCGATGTCATTCTGAACGAAGTGAAGAATCTGAACTGATGCGTGCCGGAGGATAGGGGGCCGTCGTGCAAGCGGAGGACTTCTCGCCCGTCTATCGCATAGAGGCTGAGCCGGACGGGCATGAGACCCCCCATTTGCACCCTTGGAGGGCGGACATTCTTGTCCGCCCTTAGGGCGGGCAGGACTGCCCGCCCTCCAAGGCTTATCGTCACCGTCGCCTGATCGTTAAACGGATTCGGCGCAATCTGCAAACTAATATCTTCAATTTCCAAGTCTCCTTCATTCCGCATTCCGAATTCCGCATTCAACATTCGAACATTCACCGCCCATCTTTGCACATCCTCCTCCCACTCCTCCTCGCCGACCCGCTCTCGCGCATACCCGCTCACAACGTATCTGCCGGTGTCTTGAAATGAAATGGACAAAGTGGACTCGATGGACATAGTGTCGGCTTCATTCAGCGTCCACCAGAACTCGATGGAGTCGTTGTTGGCATTGAAGGGGATCAGTTCAAAG
>VGIQ01000096.1 GCA_016867835.1 Calditrichota bacterium
ACGGGGCACGTAGGGGCGACCGGACGGGGCAAACCGAAGACGCAGCCAATCGGCTGAAAGGCGATTCTGCCCTTTCCTTTCGAACACGAAGCCGCCTGCGGGGCTTCGGCCTCTACGGATCGGGTTATTGGGCACGAAACCGCCTGTAGCGTCTTCGGCCTCTACGCGGATACTCCCCTTTAGAAAGGCATTTGTGTAAGTAATAGTATTGCAATACAAGTCAAAAAACACGAATACGACACGGGGAGGTGTCGGGCGGCTCATTGGCCGCGCAGCCGGGTTCCTCTTCGGGGACCTGAGCAAGGTCATCACCAACCTTGCCTTGGTGCGGCTGATCGGAGCGCTCGGGTTCTCGATCTCGATGCCGTTTCTGGCTATCTACCTGCACGAGGAATTGCTCGTCTCGATGACGCTAATCGGGGCGATGCTGACCTTATCGGGCATTGCCGGCTCGATCGGCGCGCCTATTGGGGGAGCGCTCTCGGACGGGATGGGCCGCCGCAGGCTATTGGTGCTGCTCCTGATCGGTAGAGCCGGGATGTTCTTCTTCCTCGGCTACCTGGTGGCAAGCCATAAGTCGTTCGGCTGGTTTTCGCTCTTCTACATTTTTGCGGCGTTGATGGGGACGTCGATCTTTCCGCTGATGGATGCGATGGTGGGCGACGTGACCGAGCAGGCACGCCGGAGTCACGCCTACGGCTTACTACGAATGGCGGGCAACCTTGGCTGGGCGATTGGGCCGGCGATCGGGGGGCTGTTGGTCGGCGCCGGTTATGCTTCGCTCTTCTGGGCGACGGGCTTGATGATCGTCGTATCGGCGCTGCTCGTCAAGTGGACCGTGCCCGAGACTCTGGCAAGCGGCTCAAGTTCACGCGAGGCTTACAATCCGTTCCGGATGATGGTTGCCGACCGGGCACTCTTGCTCTTTCTGCTCCTGCACATCCTGCTCGGGTTGGTGCGAGGCCAGTTGATTGCGACGCTCTCGGTCTATGCGTCAGGAGCGATCGGCCTTCCAAAGTCGTCTATCGGGTTGCTCTATATGATCAACGGCGGGATGGTAGCGACGCTGCAAGTGCTTGTGACGCGCTGGACGGCACGGCGCTCCGACCTGACGATGATGGGGCTGGCCGGGGTGCTCTACGGCGTCGGCTACGGCTCGGTCGGACTGGCAAACGGCTGGTGGGCGCTGGCGGGTGCGATGGCGGTCATCACCATCGCGGAGATGATTGAGATGCCGACGGCGGCGTCCTATGTCTCGAGTCTGGCTCCGGAGGGGCGGCTCGGTGGGTATATGGGAGCGCACAACCTGGCGCTTCACCTGGGCTGGACGACCGGCCCGCTGCTGGGAGGTCTGCTGCTCGATCATATGCCCGATCCGCAACCAGCATGGGCAATCATCGCAGCGGTGGCCGTGGTCAGCGCGGCGGGATTCAGGCTGCTGGGCAGGCCGGTCAAGGTTGCGGAGACAGGCGCTTGACATAGTTGGACATTGATGCTAACTTGTTAACGAGTAAACGACCTTTCTTTCGGTGACCAAGGAGACGCTCTTGTCAGGAAGAACAGGGACCACTGAGCCGTCCGTAAGGGTGCCGGGCGCACCCCACGGACGGCTCCATCATTTTTTAGAGGCTGCAATGAAAAAGATGCTGATGCTGATGCTTATGCTGATGTTGCCGGCAGTGCTGACGGCTCAGCCGAGGATCGAAGTCGAACCGCAGGCGATCGAATTTGGAGGAATGAATGGGGAAGTCGAAGAGAACATCCTCAACATCGCCAATACCGGCGACGAAATCCTCTTCTTCACCATCATACTTGAAATAATCAACGAGCCGGACGGGAATCGGGTCGATGATTGGGTCACGTTCGAACCAGATGATGGTGCATTGGCACCGGGTGAAGACCTCGATGTTGTTGTAACCTTGAGCCGGATCGGCCTGATCGAGGGCATCTACGAAGCCAACTTGCAGGTGCGGTCCAACGACCCGACTGAACCACAAGTCGATGTGAATGTCACGCTGCAGACTAACGGCATACCACCCGTGTTGATGCTCGAATGGGACGAGGTCTTCGGCTACCCCGACATCATCGACTGGAACCAAGGGTATCTGGACGTCTTTCCCGAGGTCAGGTATCCGGTCGAGTTAACGGTGACGAACGACGGGGACGAGATGCTGGCGATCGAGGACATTGTTGCGGATAACGAGGCATTTGTGGCAGAACCGAGTGCCTTCGAATTGGAGCCGGGCGCACAACGGGTGGTGACGGTGTCCTTCTCGGGCGAAGAAGTTGGCAACTATGAAGGGACAATGCACATTATCTCAAACAACGTAGACAGGGAGATTGCAATCCCCCTCCATGCTGTAGCGTCAGGGCCGCCCCGCTTGATCATCGATCCGATGTCGATCGAGGACGACATCGATATTGGTGATGTTCGCGAATACAACGTCTCGATCACAAACGGCGGAGAAGGCGCACTGCGCTGGGGCATTGGCAGAATTATTGTCATACGCGAGCCAGGGGGAGCGGAAGGCATCGAATGGATCACCGCTACCCGGGTGGAACTGGGACTGTTGATCCGGGTCAATTCGGCGGGCTGCCCGGAAGGACAGTATGAAGCGGATATTTTCATCACATCCAATGATCCGGCTCGGCCCGAAGCCATGATTGGGATGCTTTTTGACTTTTATAGACTTGGTGTGCCAGGTGGCCGATCCGCAAGTCCTCCAACGACATTGATCCTTGGAGTGCCCTTCCCCAACCCCTTCAACGGGCGGACGACGCTCTGGTTCGGGCTGCCGGCACCGGGCGAAGCGCAACTGGCGGTCTTTGACCTTACGGGCCGCGAGGTGGCGCGCCTTGCCGGGGGGCGGTTCGATGCCGGCTGGCACCGGGCGGATTGGGAGGCGCCGGGGAATATCGCTGCTGGGGTCTATCTGGCGCGGCTCTCCGGCAGCGGAGGGGAGGCGAGGGCGAAGGCGGTGCTGGTGAGGTAGCAGTGGGCAAGGGAGCAAGGGAGAAAGTCGGGTGGGTCGCGCGGCTCTGCGGCTTTGATGCGATTAGAATGGAGTGCGCCAGTTCAAGTTAATTAATCGTGGATTCCCGCCTGCGAGTCTGTCCGAGAATGTGAATTTGTGGTGTCAGGTGTCCCCACCTGACACCAATGATCTTTTATTTACAATAGTATACCGTCGGGTGAGGATACCCGACGGCACAAGTCTGTCTATTCTCGGACAGTCTTCTGTGCGGGAATGACGAAGGGTGTTCTTTAGTTTTTTGCGAGGGGATTATGAAACGGCTTCTTCTTACCACCCTATTGCTGGCGCTCGGTGCTAATGCCGCCATCGCCCAGCCGAGGATCGACCTACGCACCGAATTGAACAACGAATTCTGGCCCCCGATGTGGTTTCTGGTCGTCGGCAATGCGGGCGACGAGGCGCTGGAGGTCGAAGAGATCGCCATCGCCCCGCCCTTCTATCAGGTATGGAATCACGACCGTGCCTTTGCGGTCGCGGCGGGCGAGGAGGAATGGGTCGGGATCGATCACATCCCGGGCGAGGAATGGCCCGCCGTGGTCGCCATTACGGTCTCCTCCAACGACCCCGACCGCCCCGAGGCCGAGATCGTCGTCGATCTCCCCGTCCCGCCGCGGATTGTGGTCCGCATAGATGAAAACGGTGTCAACATTTCAAATGAGGGTGGGGCGCCGTTGCGCTTTGCTATCGAAATTGAGGTTGTCGCCGAGCCGGATGGCAACGACGAAAACATCCGCTGGATAACGGTGGATCCGTCCGAGGGCACTCTCGAACCTGGTGAAGATGTTGATATTATTGTAACATTGGATCAAGTCGGCCTCATCGGGGGCGAATACGAAGCCGTCCTCCACATCAACTCCAACGATCCCGACAATCCGCGGGTCGATGTCGATATCTTCTTCAGCGTTTTGGGCATAGCGGTGCAGGCAATCGAATGGGACGCCGACGCCGGCTTCCCCGAAATCATCGACTTCAACGGCGCCTTTCCAGACATGTTCGAACGCGAGTCGTATGCCGTTCCGGTCACCTTCCGCAACCCCGGCACAGCGGTGCTCGTGGTTGAGCAGATCGCTGCGAACAACGAAGCCTTCCGCGCCGAGCCGAACGGCTTCGAACTGGCGCCCCGCCGCGAATTGGAGGTCGATTTTATCTTCAGCCCGCCCGAGGAGGGCGAATACCAAGCCGCGATGCTGATAGAATCGAACGACCCCAACGGCAATCCGCTGCGCATCCCGCTGCGGGGCATCGCGCTGCGCCGCGACCCGATCCAGCCCCTTCCCGAGCAGTTCGAAGAGACACTCTTCGCCGGGGAGGTCGCCGAAATCGAAGCGTCGCTCTTCAACAACGGCGACGAGCCGCGGCGGCTGGCGCTGGAAGTGGAGCAGGTCCGCGAACCCGACGGGCAGCAGGACACGATCGAATGGCTCTCGGTCGCGCCCGACCGGGGCGAGGTTGAACCGGACGGCGAGTTCGTCTTCACCCTGACGCTCGATGCGCGGGACGCCGTGGATGGCGATTACGAGGGGATACTCCACATTCTTACCAACGACCCCAATGATCCGGATATCGAGGTCGCGGTGCTGATGCATGTATTTGAAATGGACGGGCCGTTCATTGCTTATGGATGGCCCGAAGCCTGGGGCTTTCCCGACGTGATCGACTTCAACCGGCGGTTCGGGGACATCATACCCGATTTCCCCTGCACGCTTGCAGTGCGGGTCTGGAACGGAGGCACCCGCCCCTGGCGATTGCTGGATGCCTTCTCGGACAACGACTTCTTCCGCGTCGAACCGGAGGAAATGGAACTCGCGCCCAGCGAAAGGCGACTCCTGTCGGTGATCTTTCAATCGGATGAAGCAGGGCTGCACGAGGGGACACTGATCTTCGTCGGCCGGGAGCGGTGGCTCAATGCCGAAATCCCGGCCCAGGCGCGGGTGACGAACCTCCGCCCGCCCCGCTTCGGCAGCGACCCCGCGCCGGGCGAACGGCCGATCTATTTCGGCATCACACGAGAGGATCGGGAAGAAGACGATAGGTGGGTGACTCGAACCATCTTGTTGGAGAATAGTGAAGCCCAAGGCGCAGCGCGGCTCTGGTGGAGCGTCGCCGAAAGACCGCGCCTCATATGGATCGAGCCACCGGAGGGTCTCATTGCCCCGCGCGGAGAGACCCAGGTGTCGCTCAACATTGATCCGCGCGACTTCCCCCGCGAAGCGCTGCCTATGGACGCCGAACTGGTGCTGCGCACGAGCGACCCACAGGCGCCGGAGGTGCGTTTCAACTTGCGCTTCTATCACCGCATCGAGTCCCTTTTCCGCGACTGGCCGCCCTTCGACGCGGAGGACAACCATTCCATTCTGATCACAGATTTCACCTTCCACGGAGAATGGGTCGATCCCGATTGGGAGATTGGCATCTTCACCCCGCGAGGACAAATGGCGGGCTGGATGCAAATGAACGACAACGGGCCGCCCTGGGGCGTCGCGGCATTCGGTGGCGACAACTACTTCCGGAATGGCGAGCCGATGGACTTCCGCGCCTACGATCCTCATTCCCGCATCGAATACCGCTGCCAGCCCGAAATCATCGAAGGTCCGGCGAACTACGGCGAGAACGACTTCACGATGCTCTCCCTCGACGCCGTTACCGGTCGGCAGGGGATCCCGCTCCGTCCGGGCTGGAACTTGATCTCGCTCAACGTCGTCCCGCCGGAGGAATTCTGGCGTCGCGAAGAAGGCCCCGATATGGTCCGGCTTCTTGCGCAGTTGGGCGACCGGCTCCTTCTGGTCAAGGACGAGTGGGGGCGGTTCTACAGCCCGCGCTTCGGCTTCAACAACATCCTCTTCTGGAATCTGACCGAAGGCTACCAGATGAAGATGAGCGAAGCGGCGGAACTGGTCATCACCGGCGAGCCGATCCCGCCCGACGCTGACATCCCGATCGCGAGGGGTTGGAATATAATCGCCTACTTCCCGGTCTATCAACTCGAAATGTCGGCGCCGGAGTTTCGAGCGATTTCGCCGATTCTTGACTTCGTCTTGCTTACCAAAGACGATTTAGGCCGGTTTGCCAATCCGCGCCTTCGGTTCTCGAACATGCCGCCATGGCAGCCCGGAAAAGGGTATCAGATCAAAGTAAGCGAGAACTGCGTACTGAACTATCCGGGCGCAAGGCGGATGATGGCGAAGAATGTCAATGTAAGAGATGACTGTGATGTCCACTACCAACCGGTGGAGATGACGGGGAGAAATATGTCGGTGCTGATCGATGGAAGATGGAAAATGGAAAATGGAACGTGCGAAATTGGAGCCTTCACGAAGGAAGGCCTATGCGTCGGCGCCGCTTCATTCCGCACTCTGCATTCCGCATTCCGCATTGGCATCGCCGTCTGGGGCGACGACCCAACCACCGAAGAGATCGACGGGGCGCTGGAAGGGGAATCCCTCACCTTCAAGGTGTGGGATGGTGCAGAAGAGAATCTGTTGGCGGTCGATTGGGCAGAAGGAAAGGGCGTCTATGAAACAGACGGTTTTGGATTGGGAAATCTCACCACAGAGGACACAGAGAGCACGGAGATTCCGGAGCGCTACGCGCTCTACGAGCCGTTCCCGAACCCGTTCAACAGTGCGACGACCATCCGCTTCGACCTGCCGGAAGCAGGGGCGGTCAATGTAGTCATCTACGACCTTCGGGGGCAACTGGTGGATCAGGTGGTTGACGGGCGTCTCACGGCCGGGACGCACCGGGTCGTCTGGAGGGCCGGTGAGTTGCCGGCGGGAGTATATGTTATTAGATTATCAACAGGAGACCTCGCACGGAGCGCCAAGGTGGTATTGATACGTTGACTTTATTGAGATTTGTGCCGGGGGGACGTCCTCGTCCCTCCGAACCAAGTTGTCGGACGCGGGCGTCCGCCAGTCACACATGAGGTAACCATTATGTTCCGACTAAAGAGCCTATTCGCCGCTATCCTGCTGGTCGCGACGCTGACCGGCGTCGCGACGGCGCGCATCCTGCGGGTGCCGCAAGATCATCAGCAGATTCAGCCCGCCATCGCGGATGCCCAGGACGGCGACACGATCCTCGTCCAGCCGGGCGTCTATACGCGGATCGACTTTCAAGGCCGCGCCATCACCGTCGCCAGTCTGATCCTCACCACGAACGACCCCGCCTACATCGACTCCACCATCATCGACGGCGAGAATGCCGGTCCCGGCGTCGTCTTTCGCACCCGCGAGCCCGAGACGAGCATCCTGCGCGGCTTCACGGTGCGCAACGGGATACAGGACTTCGGCGCAGGAATCGACTGTCAACGAGACACCCGGCCACGGATCAGCGATATGCGCATCACGCGCAACACAGCCCGGCAAGGGAGTGGTGGGGTTCACGTAAGCACTGGCGCGCGGCCGCGCTTCGAGCGATGCTTGATCGACAGCAATATTGCTCGCAGCAGCCCGGGCACCTACGGTGGAGGCGTTGGCGTTCACTTTGGTGGGCACCCCACCTTCGTCAATTGTCAGATCATAGGAAACGAGTTGATCACCGGCATAGGAGCGGGAGGAATTGGGCTCTATCAAACTGGCGTGACCTTGATTGACTGTGAAATCAGAGGCAATACGACGCAGAGCCAAGGAATCCCGATTGCGGGGGGGGTCTGTGTCTATTCAACTAACGCCGATACGGTGAGATTGCAGCGAACGGCGATTGTCGCCAATCGCTCCGTAGGTAACCAGAGAGCGTATGGTGCAATTAACATTTACCAGCCGCCGCGCCTTTCAATATTCGACCGTGTGCTCATCGCTGGAAATTCCTCACCAACTACTCCAGTGGTAGCCATTGCTGGCCGTGGCAGTTTCGACAATCTGACCGTAGCGAATAATGTCGCAGAAGATGGCGGTAGAGCGTTCACTCTAACGGGAACAGATCGGAACAACACGACAATAAGGAACTCGATATTTGTGGATAACAGCGGTTTATGCTACTTTGGCCAAGCATCATTCGACTACAACGATGTGGTAGGAGGACGGGATGCGATCGCCGAAGGCAATGGGTTCCTCTGGGGCGAGAACAACCTCGATGTCGATCCTCTATTTGCCGACTTTGACAATGGCGACTATCGCCTCCAGCCCGACTCCCCCTGCATCGACGCCGGAGACCCCGATTCCGAGCCTGATCCCGACGGGACCCGCGCCGACATTGGAGCGCTCTACTTTGGGCGCGAGGCTACGATGGAGGGATTCGTCATCGATGCGCGGACGGAGCAGAGGATCGATGGAGCGACTATCGTCCTGACCGGAGAACGTGACGGGCGCAAGGTAACCCGGTCGGACGACGAGGGCTACTACCGCTTCGATTTCATTCTTGAAGGGGAGCATATCTTGGAAGTCACGCGCCCCGGATATGCTATGAACCGCCTCGACAACCTGGTATTCGAACTTGACGACCGTTGGGAGTTCAACCTCATTTTGCATCAATCGGAGATGCGGCTCGAGCAGGCAGAGGTAAATGAACGGGTTGAACTCGGCGACAGTGTCGAGGTGGAATTGAACTTCAGCAATGCTGGGGATACGCTCCTCGAGTGGAGAGCGCGGCCCCGTCTGCGCGGCGAGGCGGGCGGCGAGCCGTGGTCGGTCGTTCGCTCCTATAATGTCGGAGCGGCGGTCAATGACGACCGGATCGAAGGAGTGGTGCTGGCCTGGGATGAGTTCTATATATCCGGTGCGGCGAGAGGTTTGCCGCATCAGGTCTATGTGATGAACCGCGATGGCGAGGTCGTCCGGCGCTTCAATCAAGTTGGCGAGTCGGTATATGGCATGAGAGATCTGGCGTGGGACGGCGAACTGATCTGGGGATCGGGCGAACGCGACGTCTTTGGCTACCGCCCCGACGGTGAATTGGTGCGCCGCTTCGCCGGGCCTAACAATCCCAACCATTTGATAACTTGGGACGAAAACCGGGGGGTCCTCTGGATCGGCATTATGGGGCAGAACATCCACGCCTACGACCGGGACGGCAACCGTCTGGACGGACTTGTCAACCATCAGGGACTGCGGATCAACAGCCTGGCTTATTTTCCCGACGATCCGGACGGTCACCCGCTCTACGCCCTCAATACGCCCGCGCTCGGTCAGCAGTTCATACACCGGTTCAATCCTGCAACCGGGGATACGCTCAGGGGAATCCCCATTGCGCTCGATGATGCTGCGCAATTCGGCGGCGCGTTCATCACCCGGGACTACGACCGGCATTACTGGTCGCTGCTGCACATCGCCAACCGGTCGCGCAACCGGGGCGGCGATCAGGTGCAGGTGCGGCTCATCACCGGCTTCACCGGCTGGATGGCGCTGAGTGAGGTCACCGGCGAACTGGAAGTGAACCAGCGCGGCAGCATCACGCTCGAGTTGACCCCCCTCGACTTCCGGGCCGGCGAAGTGCTATCCGGGGAGATAGTCTTTACGACCAACAACCTTGGCGAAGAGATCGGGCTTCCGATAACCCTCGAGATCGAAGGCGATGCCGGAGATCGATATCAGATCGGCTTCGCGCGCGGTTGGAATATGGTCTCGTCGCCGGTTCAGCCGGCCGAAGACGACGTCGTCGCGATCTTTGCGCCGCTGGTCGAAACGGGTCAGGTGCGCATCGTCAAGGATGGAAGAGGGCGGTTCTATATGCCGGAGCAAGGCTTCAACAACATCCCCCGGTGGGACGCGAGGGAGGGGTATCAGGTGCGGGTCGAGGGGATTTGCACCCTCGAGTTGCGCGGCTTACTGGCGGATGCGGCGACGCCGATTCCGCTCGCAAGGGGCTGGAATATGGTCGCCTACCTGCCCGACCGGCCGGCAGAAGCGCCGCTTGCGCTGGCGGGTATCGAGGAGCAACTAATCATCGCCAAGGATGGTGTCGGTAGATTTTACCTGCCGGAACAGGATTTCAATAACCTCGCACCTTTGCAGCGCGGTCAGGGCTATCAAGTGAAAGTGACCGAAGAGGTGGAACTCATATACCCGAATGCGGAACGGAATGCTAATGCTAATGCTGATGCTGATATCTTCTTCTCCGGTGGCTCCCCGATTTATCGGGGGGTTCCTACAACCTCCGGCAATTCCCCGAAACTTCAGAAAGCCGGTGACTCCCCGATATATCGGGGGGATGAGGGTATGGAGCCAACTCACTTCCAGCCGGTGGAGCGGACGGGGAGGAATATGTCGGTGCTATTCAATGGAAGATGGAAGATGGAAGATGGAACAGGGGAAATCGGGGTTTTTGCGGAGAACGGCTTATGCGTCGGCACTTCTTCATTCCACATTCTGCATTCTGCATTCCGCATTGGTCTCGCCGTCTGGGGCGATGACCCCACGACCGAAGCGATCGACGGGGCGCTGGAAGGGGAAACTCTCACCGTCAAGGTGTGGGATGGTACCAAAGAGACTCCGTTAGCGGTCAACTGGGTAGAAGGGAATGGCGTTTATGATTCCGACGGCTTTGAACTCGGATATCTCACCACAGAGGGCACCAAGAGCCCGGAGATTCCGGAGCGCTTTGCGCTCTACGAGCCGTTCCCTAACCCCTTCAACTCATCCACGAGGTTCACCTTCTCGCTTCCAGAGGCGGGGCTGGTGAAGTTGGGGATTTACGACATTTCGGGGCGTGAAGTGCAGTCGGGAACACGTCAGTTTGCCGCCGGAATCCATATTGTCGGATGGAAGGCAGAGGGTCTTTCTGCAGGAACCTACTTCGTCAAGGCAGAGGTAGGAAGCGCAGTCCATACGCAAAAGCTGCTACTCGTAAAGTAATGCATCGGATTATTTTCTGGGTGGGGATGGCGCTTGTCGCCATCCCCACCATCGCTCTCGGGCAGCCTGATACGGTTTGGACTGCATCCATTCAAAACGTAGATAGGCCGTCTTCAATAGTCCCATTTCTGGCTCAAGAAGATGGATTCAACATTTGTTGCACTGGTTATGCAAATGATGTAACTGGATATGATTTTCAGTTAATTAGAACTAACGCTTTTGGCGTTGTGGAAGGACGCCGATTCTTTACGGCGATTCCGGATAGGCGAATCGCCGAATCGGTGCGTGGCGCAAGCAGGATGCCCGACGGCGGGTTTGTCATGGTGGGTAATGGAATTTTGAGACTTAATCCTGAATTTGAAATTCGATGGTTC
>VGIQ01000097.1 GCA_016867835.1 Calditrichota bacterium
CAGTGACATAGGAGCATTTTACCTTCATCAAGAACTCTCAGCACCGAAATCTGATAATGATATTGAAGCTGCGTTGAGTGGTAAAAGTATCCAGATTTATCCCAATCCATTCAATTTGTCTGCGGTTATCTCTTTCTCCCTGCCGGAACCGGGGAATGTAGAGGTATCCGTCTTCGATCTTTCGGGGCGTGAAGTTTCGACTCGGACACAACATTTCGTCGCTGGTCAGCACAAAGCGTTCTGGAATGCTGTCGGTTATCCAGCAGGTCTGTATCTCATCCAGGCGAAATTTGGCAACGAAGTAAGGTCGCAAATGGCATTGCATCTAAAATGAATCGCTTGATGATCAAGGCGCAGGCGGCTTTCGCCGCCTGCGCCCTAATCGCGTTTTTGCCTGGATTGGGACTGTCACAGCCTGATACTGTATGGACAACATCATTTCCCACGAATACAAGTAATGGAATAGATATTTTTAGAATAGAAGATGGCGAATTTGTAGTTGCTTCTGGCGCACCCAGTCGTAGAGCATTTCAAATTTGTAGGATTGATTCTGAGGGAGCGCTTATTGAAGTTAGAACATATGATCCTGCCAATCGAGTAGTAGCGCAATATCCTTATTCCTCATGCCGCATGCCTGACGGCGGCTACTTTATGGGGGGACTAGGTTCCGTCAGGGTAGATTCTAGATTGGATTCAATTTGGTCTAAGTCTAGGTATGAGGGAGGATTTGGAGGATATGGAAGCATTCCCGCGCATGATGGCGATATCATAGTGACAGGTGGTAGATTCGCGTTTAAGGTAGGCGATGAGAACGAAGGAGAAATCATCTGGCGTCGTGAGTATGAGAATGTGGGGGGATCGCTCAATTCCGGCCTCTGGGACTGCCTTGCGACCGACGATGGTGGCTATCTCTTTGCTGGAATTACCGCCAGAATTGGGAACGGCGGAGACGATTTTTATGCCGTAAAAGTCGATGTAAATGGCGAGATTGAATGGGAGAACACCAATGGCACACAACTTGAAGATCTCTGTCTAAGTGTTGCGTCTGCATCGGGCGGTGGATGGTGCCTTGCTGGAACTCACCGTTATGGTGAAGCTGCTTCACATCGCTATGCTATGCTTGTGCGAATCGATTCAGATGGAGAAGTGATATGGAGCCGCATTTATGACGAAGTAGAAAATGGCGACTTCATCTACGATGTGGAAGAGACCCCTGATGGCGGATTTGTGTCAGTAGGCAAAAATTCACGAAGTGAATACCTAATCCAAATGCGCGTCGATTGCAATGGCGAGTATCTGTGGGGCAGGCGCTACGGTCTCTATCAGGAAGGTAATCGCAGAGACTGGGCGAGAGGCGACTTGACATCTGTGATTCTGATGGACGACGGCGGCTATGTGGTCTGCGGAACTGCCGACGGCGGACCCTATCAGGGTGGTTTTCTCGCCCGCACCGAGCCTGACCCTGTCGATTTCCCGCAGTTGATCGCCGTTTCCGACACTCTCCTCGACTTCGGTGAGGTTCTAGTCGGGGATTCGGTCTTACTGCCATTACGTCTTTCCAACCCAGGCCGGAGGTGGACGGAGGTCGATTCGATCACCGCAAGCGATCCTGCGTTCAGCGTCCAATATGCCCTGCCGGTTCTATTCTTCCCCTGGGATACGCTCGACATCCCAATCCTTTTCCATCCCGATACCAATCGTGAATACTCCGCTCTACTGACCATTCACGCTGACACAACCTCGCTGGATGTTACCCTTTCCGGTCGCGGCGTTCCGCTCGCCGTCCCCGACGACGGCGGGATCGGAATCCCGCCCTACGAGATGGAGTTAAGTGTCTCGCCCAATCCATTCAATGCGAATACGCTGATTCGCTATGAACTTCCCTGGCAAACGGCAGTAAATTTGACTATCTACGACATTGCCGGGGCTGAGGCGGCGACTCTGGTGTCAGGAACTTTCGATCCCGGCAGGCACAGCGTCGTATGGGATGGCTCATCGCATCCCGCGGGCATCTATTTCATTCACTTTGAAGCGGCGGGTCGATCCCGAGTTGTGAAGGCGGTCCTGATCAAGTAGGATTGGCGTTTCAGCCTTGGCTTGGCAACGCAAGATGTAGTTGCCAATTCGTTTATGATAGCAGCGGTGCGACCGATTGCCTGACGCAGGGCGGGGCTTACGAAGCGGCGCTTTGAAATGGAAGTTTAGGAATCCGCCCCAACAATGTTCCCCCGATAAATCGGGGAGCCACCGAGGAGTGTGAGTCGGGAAGCCAGCGAAAAAGAGCAGGAGAAGTGAGCAAGTGGGCGAATAGGAATTCGCCCATGCATGAGATTTATTCTACCCTTCCTGCCGGCCGGGGCGGTTCCAGAGGAATCTCGTTAGCCCCTTTTGCGTCGCCACCCAGAGGCTGTCGCCCTCGATCGCCAACTGGTTCACCCGCCCGACCGGAAAGCCCTCCCGAGTCCCGAACCGCACCCACTCGCCGATTTTTAAGTCATAACGATACAGACTCAGCTCGGTCCCGACCCAGAGGTTCGTATCGGCGGGCAGGAGCGCCAGCGGCGCTTCGCCGCCGAGGAAGACCTCGCCGGGAATCGCCCGCCAATCGCCCGTCCGGCGGTTAAGTATCCGGATCCCGCGTGGCCCGCCGATGTAGAGATGCTCCCCTGTAACAGCCAGCGATAACGCGGCTTCGTCGCCGATCGTCTCTTCGCCGCTCACGAACGACCAGCGCCCATCGGATACGCTGCGCCAGATGCCTTGCAATCCTCCCGCCCAGACCGTATCTCCGTCGGTGGCGAACGACGAGGTGCGAAGATCATCAACCTTCGGCGATCCAGAGCGAAACATTGGGCCCTTGGGCAAGGCATAGCGGTTTACGCCCTGGTCGCCGCCGATGTAGAGCCACCCCCCCGCGACGGAGAGCGCCCGCAGCGAACCCCCCTGCAGCCCGTCGAACCTCGTCAGCGTCCGGAAATTGACGCCTTTCAGGTCGGTCAGGACAAGTCCGGCGTTTCCAGCCAGATAAAGCGCCCCGCCATAGACGGCAATAGCCCGGACTGCACCCGTCTCAAGGCCCGGCGTCGCGCGCGGGGCAAAGGACTTCCACCTACCGGTCCTCCGGTTCCAGATGACGGGACCTTCCCGCGCACCGCTGTTGTTTCCCCCGATCCATACCTGACCCTGGTCCATAAAGTGAAATGCCTGGACATCCATCCCCGCCGGGCCGGGCTCGCGCACCTCGATCCAGCCGGTGCGCTCGTCGGCGACTGCGATACCCAGCCCCGGATAGCAGATATAGCGTCTTCGGTAGTCGGGATCGAAGCGCTCCGACACTGGTCGGAAGACGTTCAGTTGCAGGTCGTTGATAGCCCCGCCGGAGGATGGGTCGAAGCCGTATTCGATATCGGTTGGGTGGTAGAAGGGAAATTCGGACGGCGGCAGGCGGCGGCGCCCCTGCCAGCGAATGCCGGAGGTGTCGAACCTGGCTGGAAGAGTATAGAGATGGTATGATGGAGGGTTGACAGCCTGCAGTCGGCGGCCCTGTTCGACTATCACGAGGTCGCCTGCGTCGCCAAGGGAAGTAATCTCGCCGCCCGCTACACCCTCGAGCCGGGCCCATCGCTCAATGTCCCAGCGATAGTAGAGCAGCGCGTCCCGCGCAGCAAGCCAGATCGTCCGCGACTCGGGATGCCACAGGACTATCCGACCGCCGGACAGGGGGAGTGCTCTATCCCAACCGACTCCCGTTGCCCACGGATCGATCGGCTGAGCCGTCGCCCGTTCGAGCCGAATGAGACCTCCACCGGTCGCAACGACGACTTCCCGGTCGGTCAGATCCGCCGATCGAGCATCTCGCCCGTCAAACCACGTGACGACGTCATCCTGCCGCCAGCCCGGTTGAGCCGATATAAAAGCCGAAGGCAGAAGGCTGAGGACGAAGAGAATCAGGCAGATGTTGGTAAGGAGAAGGATGATGGACGCGGGAAGATGGAAGAGGAAATTTGACGAATGGCCTGCCTGTAAGATAATACGCCGCCTAAGTGTAGATGGAGAGATTCCGGAACCAGGAAGTAAGTGCGCAATAGACATACGGATTGCCTGCCATCTGCCGCTCCTGGCGAAGGCGTGCATCCTTCGACCAAACTCCACCTGCCTGACTTTGCCTTATACCTCTTCCCTTATTCCATCAAAAAAGCCCATTATCCGACAGATCGACGACCCGCCACTGATTGTTTATTTTGACCATGCCGCGAATGGTGAAATCGGCGCTCTCGCCCTCAACCGAGATGGTCGCCTGACTCTCTTTGAAGGCTGGGAAGCCCTTGTATTGATACCACTGCGATCCGAGGTGAAACCGCTTCACCTTCACTTCCTTGCCGTCGATGAACTTGACCATATTCCGGAAGTTGGTGATCAGGTCCGAGAGGACGGCGTCACTGAAAGCCGCCGCGTCGGAGCGGACGCCCGCATCCGGATTCAAGGTCATAAAGCCGTTGACATCGAGCAGGATCGCATGAGCGGCATCCTCGTCGTTGTTCTGCGCTGCGGTGAGCAGTTGCTGCACCGTTTCGCGGATCAGCCGCTCCTCATTGGTCATAAAGGTGCAGCCGCTGAAGGCGAGCAGCGCTGCCAACGGGACGATTTGCAATCTGAGGAGTCTCATACGTGCTTCCTTGACTGATACTATATTGAGTCCGTTGAAAAACCTCGATTAATGCACACCGGACGTCCTCGTCCGGCGTTTTTGACCCCTTCTCCCCAGGCGCACCAATCAGAAGTCGCGGAAATACCTGTAACGATAGTCCTTAATATCGGCGGCAATGCGCAGTTCACGCACCCAGTTCTGCGCCACGGCCTGCTGTTCCTTGCCCACCAGGTTGATATAGACGACCGGGTAGTTGGCCCGGACGTTGTCCTCTTCGATGTCGAACTTTGCTTCGGCGACCGCGACATAAGCGCCGTTGCGGCCTTCGATGACATCCGACAGTTCGCCCTCCTTTAGCCGGAAAGCCTTGGTAATAAAGTCCTTATCGGCACGAACGCCATCGGGCAGTTTACCTTCTGTCTTCATGCTGTCATCGGTCACATAGACCGGATAATTGGCTGCCAGTGCTACTGCCTCAAGATCTTGCGGACCGCCCATTTGCCCGCGCAGTTCGGCGGCAGCGGCGGCTGCGCGATGCTGACGCAGCGTCTTGATGAGCGTTCGGCGAATCTGGTCGCGCACTTCGTCGAATGGCTTGACGCGTTCGTCGGTCGCTTCGACGATCTTTAGGACGACGTAGCCGTCTGGAATCGGATAGATTTCGCTCGCCGTCCCGACGGGATTGTTGAAGCAGAATTCTGCCGCCATCCGCATCCGCCCCAGCCCGGCAATATAGCCCGCTTCGGAGAACGCCTTGGTCGTATCGACGCTTAGGTTGCTTTCGGCAACGCTCTGATCGAAGCCGCTCTGGGAGACGTCCTGAGCAAAGGCATAAACGGTGTTATAGACCTCGTCTCGGGTGTCGGGCGAGGCTTTATACTTCAGAAGGATATGGTGCGCCCGCATCTTCGGCTCGCCATCCTCGACCTTCTTCTCATCGACCCGGATGATGTGCAAGCCGAACTTGGTCTGCACCGGCCCGACGATTTCACCGATCTGGGCTTTAAGGCAGGCTTCCTCGAAATTCGGCGTCATAGCGCCCTTGCCGAACCAGTCGAGGTCGCCGCCCTTCTCGGCCGAAGCCGCATCCTCGGACCGTTGCCGGGCAAGCGCTTCGAAATCGGCTCCGCTCTGAAGTTCCGTGAGCAACTCCTCGATTTCGTTCTCGACTTCGATCGAATCCTGACCCGACGGTTCAACCTTGAACTTCACAAAGGCAAATCGGCGCTGGGCATATTGCTTGTAACGGTCGGGAAAAAGGCGGTAATAGCGCTGCAGCATCTCGTCGGTTGCGCTGCTCGAGTCGAATTCGACCTTGTCGTTGGGAACGAAGACGAAGCGCAGTTTAGCCGTCGAAGTGCCGCGCCGGACTTCATCGCGAATCTGCTCCGGCGTAACGTCCGCGGCGCTGGTGGCCTGAAAGAGTAACTTCTGCTCGAGCAGATAGTTGCGCACCGACTCTTCAAGTTGCAGGAGGAAACTTGCAGCCTCCGGACGCCGCAGGAATTGCCGGTAAAGGTTGAGATCGAACTGCCCGTCGCGCTGGAACGACTCGACCGAGCGAATCTCGTTGGGGGGATAGAACTCGACGATGTGGGCGATCTCGCGGTCGGTGATCTCAATGCCGAGCCGGCTGGCTTCCTGCATCTTCAACATCCGTTCAACTTGCTCGTCCCAAACGTCTTCGCGCAACTGCTTCTGTTTGTCGGCGTCGAGTTGCCCGCCTTCCTTGCGCTGCTCGGCTTCGACCTTACGGCGCGCGATCAGTTCGAACTTCTCAAGGGTGACTTCGTCGCCGTTCACCATGCCGAGAATGCCCGGCTGTTCACGGTCTTTGAAGCCGCCCATGCCCCAACTGAAGACAATGGTGGCGAGAAAGGCTACGACCAGAATCCAGAGAATCGTCTTCATCTGGCTTCTGAGGGTGGTCATCATCACAGGCGCAACTCCGCTTCCCTGATTAGTAACAGGAACAGTATGTATTTTTGATGAAACGACGACTTGATGCCGGTCCGAATGGCCCGTGAGACAGCCCCTTCTCGATGGGATACCTCTCAGGCTGGCATAGACTTGCAAAATAAGCATCGACAAGCCTCAAATCAAGCCTTCGCCGGTCTCCTGCCCTCCCGGTCGGGCAAAGATGAGTGCCGTTCGAGCGTCAGCCGGACTCGTTTGACGCCGCGGGGATCGGCTCCGATGACGCGGAGCGTCGCTCCTGGAATGCGAAATTCCTGTCCGGCATCGGGGATGTCACCGCCGGCCAGTTCGACCATCCAGCCGCCGACGCTCACTGCTTCCGAGTCCGGCAGTACCAGTGGAATATAGGTTCCAAGGTGACTCAACCGCACCCGGCTGTCGATCAGATAGGTGCGGTCGGTCAGTCGGAGACATCCCGGTCCGGGTGAGCGGGTCTCCTCGGCGATAGGACCGACCAACTCTTCGGCCAGGTCTTCGATGCTGACCACTCCGGCCAGCCCGCCATATTCGTCGATCACCCCGGCCAGCCGGGCATTCTGCTCTCGCAGCGCTCCGGTAAGCCGCAAGACCGGAAGCGATTCCGGCACCGTCGCCAGAGGTTTCAGGATGCTGCTCAACTCCGCCGTGTCGCCCCCATTGTCGAGGGTCAGCAAATCGCTGGTCTGAACGATCCCGAGCGGGTCGTCGAGATCCCGCCCGTAGATGACGATGCGCTTGAAGGGCGATGTAGCCATCAACTGCCTAAGGTCCGCGACGGTGGCCGTAACCGGTGCTGCCGTCAGTGCCGTCCGCGGAGTCATAAGATCGAAGACGCGCAGTTCCGAGAGCCGCAGCGACCGGTGCAGCATCGTCACTTCCTTCGGTTCAAGCAGTCCGCTCTGCCCGGCGTCGCTTAAAGTCCCGGTCAGGTCGGAGCGGCTCAGGAACCAGACTTCGTCTTGCGGTGTGCCGAGCCGTCTTCGGATTACCTCGACCAGATACAACATCGCCATTACAATCGGGACTGTTGCCAAGTATGTTCCGCGGTAGGCTATTAGCGCCGCTCGTGCCAGATGGTCGGCAGACTGCCGAGCCAGCACCTTGGGAATCGTCTCCCCGATAATGAGATTGATGAGCGGCGAGAGGATCAGAATCGTTTGCGCCGAGAGGCCGTAAGCAGTGAAGACCAAGGCAAAAAGCGACGCAAAGGTTGCATTGGCAAGGGTATTGGCAAACAGGACGGTAGTAAAGAACCGCGTCCGTTCGCGGTCGGCGGACTCCAGTAGCAGCGCCACCTTATCGCCCTGATGCGCCCGCGCGGCATAGCGAATCCGGTCGAGTGTGAGATAGACCGTCTCGACCGCGGAGAATAGCCCGGAACCGAACAGTGCGGCACCGAGCAGCGCCGGAAGGATGAGATCAGCGTTCAATGCTGCCGTCGCGAACCCGGTTCCAACTCACGCTGCCGTCCCAGGCTCGCCTTCGCGGCGCGCCATTTCCCGCCGCGTCCAGTTAACCGCCTCGGTGATCCGGCATAGTTTCTCATAGGCAACGTCGCGCGGCAGTCCCCCGAGCGGCGCCGCCGGCCCGACCCAAATCAAGTCCGGATCATGCACATCCGCAAAGCGCAACAGCCCCATTCCGATCTCCATCGCCGACTCGATACGCTTACTACGACCGCTCACCAGTCCGAGTTCGAGGATTCGACCCGGCATCAGCCCCGGTCGGTTGGCCAAATCGTCGTTTCCCGGTTCATCGACAAGGTCGAATGCAAACCCGGTAAAGGGAAGAGTGGTCAGATGCTCAATCGCTTCGGTCCAACTACCGCTGACCGCCAGCATCACTGCGATAGCGCGATTCTGACAGAGAATGGCGGCGGCTTCACCCAACAGCGAGTCCGCTGTATCCGCCGGCGTAACCAGCGGCTCTTCGATCAGTATGTAATGTGCCCCGGCCGCCTCCAGACCCTCGATTTCGCGCGCCAGCGCCCTTGCCAGATCTATTGCCAGTTCGAACTTTCTATCCTTACAATAGGAGTCCGGGTCGGCGAACCGCGCGAGGCTAAGTGGACCGGTTAGCGTCGGCCGCAGATCGATCGGCGACCGCTCGCTAAGGAACTTAAAGTCATCTATCAGGATCGGACGCTGCCACATTGCCCGGCCGACCGCACGGGAAGTGATGGGCGAAACTGCACCCCCGTCAGCCGGGATGCCGGTCGAATCCTCTGTGGTAGCACTCTTTGTCAGCAGCCGGTCGGGCGGCGATTCGAATCCCGCCAGATGCCGCAGGATAAACTCCGCCGGGCCGTCCCACCGGCACTGGCCGTCCGAAGCCACCTCGACGCCCGCGGCGATCTGCTCGGCGACCGATTCGACCATGCTGCGTTGGAACGCTCGCTCCAGGTCTGCATCGCTGATGGTGCCGCGCTGCCATCCGGCGATGGCGCGCTCGATGATCGACGGACGCGGCGGTAGCGGTGAGCGGGGATAACTGCCCCGGTTGGCGATGGTGAAGATGGATGGCCCACAATATAAAGGAATGGTCAGTGGAGGGCTTAAGCCGCCCAAAAGACAATATAGGTTGTGATGCAGGTCATTTACAAGGAGGTCATATTGTCTATCTTGACCTTTGCAGATGGCCTGAACATGTGCCGTCTGGAGACAGGCCGGACTATGACGGACAGGCATTATCGTCACCGGGCTGAAACTTTTTTTGAGAAAAACGCTCCAGACTCTTGCGCGGGGGGGATTTGTTTCGTATATTAGGTGCGATTTGGGAACGCTAAGCAGCGGCATCACGGGGTGACGGCCGCCGCCTGAGCGTACCTCAAGGACCTTCTCAAGCCGGCGCTGAGTGCCTTAACTCCGGCCTGAATATCGACATACAAACCATAGCATCATAAAATGGAGGTTGGTATGCTAAGGGTTCGCTTGCTCTCGCTCGCGGTGCTCCTGCTCGCTATGTTCGTCGTTGTTGCTCCGGCAGCCGCCGATCAGATGACGCAGGTTGCGCCTCTCGCCGGGCTGGACGAAGAGACCTATCTAAACCAGGTCATCTTCCCGGCCAAACTCTCACCTGCAGGTTTATCCCCCGAACAGGATGCCTGGTATAGCGACTACCTGGGCCGTCAGGCCCGGGGCGGCGGCGTTTTGCCGCGTCGCGACCGACGTGGTGTGGACAACGCCGACAACTACAGTTGGCGCGATCGGAACGAAGCCGGGGTCGAATTCAACTGGATCGACATCCGCAATCGCCAAGGCGCGCAAGCGATCAATCTCGGCGATGACCAGGTTTCGGGGGTGATGAACCTTGGATTCAATTTCAACTACTACGGGCAGAACTACAGTTCGTTGCGGGTCTGCTCCAACGGCTGGGTCAGTTTCGATGCCAACTATGGCAATCCGGACTACCCGATGCCCCAGCCGCCCAATGCCGGCGGGGTCAACAGCGTCATCATCATGATGGGCTATGACCTCCATCCTGGCTACGGCGGCACCGAGATTTGGTTCTGGTCGGATGGGCAAGGTTTGGCAGTGGTAACCTACCACAACATCTCAGCCTACGGCAACAACGCCATCCGGCACACCGCCCAGTTGGTGATCAATGGCGCCAATGGGCATCTGAAGATTCAATACGGCCCCCAGCAAGGGGCGCATCAAGGTTCGATCAACGTCGGCTTCGAAAGCCCGAACGGACAGGTGGGCGCCAGCATCATCTTCCGCAACGGCTCGGTGGCCGACGGTGACGTTTTTGAGATCGCCAATCGCTGGATTATGTTCGACGGCCCCGGCATTGTCCTGAATCCGGAAGCCCTCAACTTCGGCGATGTCTATGTCGGTCAGGAAGGTGTCATCAACGTCACTCTGACCAATGCCGGCAGCGAAGAACTCGTCATTACCGGCTGGGGCAACGACAATGGAGCCTTTGTGCTTCCGGAATTCCAAGGGGAGTTTGCCATTGCCTCAGGCGAGGAGATTCAGTTCGATGTAGCCTTCCGTCCCGAGCAGGACGGCGGCTACGAAGATACCGGCTGGATCTCCAGCAACGCCGTCAACGCCGATGAGAACGGCAACTTCTTTGTCGGTCTGACCGGACGCGGCATTTCCGCTCCGCAGATCGCCGTCGATCCTCAAGCCATTGAGGATGAACTGAGCACCGGCGAGACTAACGAACACATCATTAACATTGCCAATGGCGGCGGCTCAGACCTCAACTTTGAGATCAGCCATGCCATTATCCGCGAGCCGGGCCAGCGCCGCGACGCGTCGGGGCGCGAACTGCGCAACGCCGACGGCGGCCCCCGCCGCGACAATCCGGGCGACGTGATTGCCCAGTATCAAGGCCCGTTCAACACCTTGAGCGGTATGGGCTTTGACCCCGACAACCAGTGGATGTGGGGCAGTTCCTACGGCCAGGGCCGGATCGGTGCGGTCGATATGGAAGGCAATGTGGTGCGCAATTTTGGCGCCCACGGCAGCGCGCTCGGCTTCACCTT